>JBLNDC010000344.1:0-3115 GCA_050261255.1 Bacteroidota bacterium | reverse complement strand
CCTTTAACCGTTTTAGCTGTTTTTGGAATTATGTTTATGGGAATTGGCTTATTAGCTTTAGCTCCTCATCTTTCTTTAGCCGCAGCAATATGTTACCGGATCAAACTTAAGAGCACTATTTCACCGGAACTGAAAAGGAAGAACGGGGTCTTCTGGAGCGGGATAATTATCTCAATATTAATTATTGTTGCTTTGGATCTCCCGATTACATTTACCCGAGTCGGACTCCAAATGACCTTATCGGGTTCAAAGGCAACCCAAATTGAAGGCGTCAAATTTCTGCGGACGTTTGGGAATAAGGACTTTTTATTACGTTCTTGTTATGTAAGGCCCGGTATTTCAGATTTATTTGGAATTTTCTTTTCCCCAATTGAACCGGAACATTCCCGTGAAATATTCTATCTGGTAACCGGTACCCCTTTTAATTCAGTCCCTCGTCCTAATTTTAATATCCGGAATATCGGCTTGTTTGAAAATTTCGATCCAGACCAGGGTGGCGATGTTGTTGCAGGTAGTATTAACAAACTTAAGTTATTTAGTTCCCGAATTGATGGTTCAATTGATCCGGAAACGGCTTTGCCCTATCTTGAATGGACCATGGTCTTTAAAAATCATGATCAATTTTATGACCACGAAGCACGAGCGAAAATCCTTTTGCCTCCAGGGGCTGTTGTTTCCAGGCTTACTCTTTGGATCAACAACGAAGAACGAGAGGCAGCTTTTGCTGGACGAGGAAAAGTTAAAGCGGCCTACAAAAAAGTAGTGCAAAGTCTTCGCGATCCGGTATTAGTGACTACCGCAGGACCGAACCAGGTTTTAATTCAATGTTTTCCCGTACCCCGTAACCAAGGAGAAATGAAAATCCGGATCGGAATATCCGCCCCAATGGTCCTTGATGGCTGGGAATCGGCTCTGTTAAAGCTACCAACATTCGTTGAGCATAACTTTAGTATTCCAATAGAAACCAGCCATTCGATTTGGATCGAATCTAAAAAAAGCCTTGAAAGCAATTTAGATGTCTTATCAATGGAACATCCTCGGGCGGATTTATTTAGAATTAAGGGGCTTATATCTAATAACGAATGGACAAGTAAACCAGTTGTAATTCGTTCCAATCGAGTTAATAATCTTCAAATCGCTTGGACGGAAGATCCTCTCAACCCTAAGAAGCAATTTATCATCCAAAAAATTGTTTCCCGCCACTTAAGCAAACCCAAACGGATCATCTTAATAGTTGACGGCTCAAAGAGCATTGAAAAATATAAATCAACCATTGCCGCGCTTCTTCCAAAACTCCCATCTGAAGTTGAATTTGGCGCTTTAATAGCCTCTGATGAAGTTATTGAAATTATTAAGCCGATTCAAGCCAGTCCCGAGATTTACCGTTCAACAGGAAATAGGCTGAAAGATAATTCTTATCAAGGTGGGCAAGATAATCTTCCGGCATTGATCAGGGCTTTAGAGCTGACAAGTGGAGATTCAGAAAACGCAATCATTTGGATCCATGGGCCACAACCAATCTTATTATCTCCGATCGACAACCTACTGCAGTACTGGGATAGGCTGAGCGAACATCCCGCTTTTTACGATATCCAAACTGAAACAGGTCCCAATCTGGTTTTAGAAAAACTACCGCCAATAGATAAAATATATTATATCCCTCGACTATATCACTTTGAAAAAGATTTAGAACTATTGTTTACTAGATGGAACCGTATCCACTTTTCATTAGTTCGCCAAAAACATACCAATATTAATTTACTTAACCCCAATCAAAAAACTTCAAGCCATCTAGCTCGTCTTTGGTGTCGTGATCAAGTCTATCGGATGATCTCCCCATTGGTTAATCAAACAAAAAAAGCAGTTGAATTAGCTTCTTCTTATCAAATTGTAACACCGGTAACCGGGGCGGTAGTGCTTGAAAATGAAAGTCAATACAAAGAAGGAGGTTTGGAGCCGGTTGAACCCGGAACAGTACCCACCATACCTGAACCGGATATATGGTTCATGATAATTATTGCCCTGTTTTTAATTGTCATAATCTTGGTAAAATCTCGACGGAGGAGATTATGCGCTACAGAACAATTTTAATTGTTCTAGTATTAATTGAACTGATCAGCTTTTGGCCGGTTTGGAATTGGTACTTTTCTCGAGTTATAAATTCACCGGATGAACTTACCGGATTATTAAGTATAGTTACTGCTTTATTTCTCATTTGGAATAAACGAGTCAACACCGACCCAAAACTACCTTTATTGGGGATAATTGTTTTAAATACTATCTATGCTTTGACTTATTCTTTTTCCCCTCCGTTAATCAGAGCCTTAATTGCTTTTAGCGCTATTGCCGTTACTTTGACAGGGTTCTATCTTAAGGTTGACTTTAACCCCGGTATCTGGGGATTGTTTATCCTGGGAGTCCCCCTAATACCATCCCTCCAGTTTTATTTGGGATATCCGATGCGTTGGTTGACCGCTTTTATTGCAGTCATGCTAATCAATTTATCAGGATTTTCTATCTCCCAAAGTGGCGCTTGTCTAAACTGGTCCGGCAGACTAGTAGTAATCGACGCTCCCTGTAGTGGAATCAAAATGTTTTGGACCGGATATTATCTAATGTTAACATTGACATCGCTCAATGGATTCAAGTTTTCCAAAACCATTATTGCTTTATTATTGACAACAGCTATTATCATGTTTGGAAACGTCCTTCGCTCGGTAACTTTATTTTATCTAGAAGCAGGGATAGTTCAAGCTCCGGGATGGATGCATGAAATAATCGGCCTGTTAACATTCATATTTGTGAGTTTAATTATTTATTATTTTTCCACAAGATTAAGGAGGCTAGAAAGTGCAACGATATAACTTTTTCTTAATTTCTTGTCTAGTTGCGGCACTAATCCCCTTCTTAGATTTATCAAACACATTATCATCAATTGAGGAATTTCCCGGTTGGCCAAGGCATTTCGAAGGCAAGCCCCTCAACCAGCTGCCTTTGACCAATAGAGAACGTGAGTTTGCAAAGGATTTTCCGGGGTGTATCGGGCGGTTTACCGATGGAAATAGAGAGTTAATTATACGGTGGGTTACCCGAGATACTAGAAAACTTCACCCTA
>JBLNDC010000343.1:0-3830 GCA_050261255.1 Bacteroidota bacterium | reverse complement strand
TACCTTCCGACGCTGCGCTTCTTCAATTTCGTCCAGAGACCTTATCTTATCCAAGTCAGAATCGGAAATTTCAGCTTTATAAATCCAGTAATCAGCGAGATTCGAATGTTCATAATAATCGGCAACTTCATTTTCAACCGTACTTACATATAGATTGATGCCGCTGAACAAAGCAATTCCAAGGGAACAGATACACACAATTGCTAGAAATGACCAGCGATTTTCCCGGATATCACGGAAAATCTTTTTTTGCAGCATTGTCACCATTTGATTCCCTCCAAGTCTGCAGGAGAATCCTGTACGCTCTCTTTAACTACCACACCGTTTTTCATTACAATCAGCCGGTCTGCAATAGGTGAGACAAGAGAATTGTGCGTGATGATTATCACTGTTTTTCCCATTTTACGGCTGATATCGGACAAAACCCTGAGAACGGTTTTACCCGTTTCGGTATCCAGGGCTCCAGTAGGTTCGTCACAAAGCAGCAAATCCGGGTTTTTGCATATTGCTCTTGCAATAGCAACACGCTGCTGTTCTCCTCCGGAAAGCTGTGATGGAAAATTGTGAATCCTATCCTTTAAGCCTACAATGCGCAGGGCTTCCTCCGGTTCCAGCGGTGATTTGCAAACCTGCTTAGCCATCTCCACGTTTTCCGCCGCAGTCAGGTTCGGTATAAGGTTATAGAACTGAAAAACGAATCCTATTTTATATCGACGGTAGTCAGTCAGTTCCAAATCGTTCATCATGGTAATATCCTTACCATCAAACAGAATTTTCCCGGTTGTAGCACTCTCCATGCCGCCCAGAAGGTTGAGTACCGTGGTCTTGCCTGCGCCAGAGGGTCCTAGAATAATGCCAAGCTCACCATTTCGGACTTGAAACGACACCTGCTTTACCGCGTGAATAGTCACCTCACCCATCTTGTAATCCTTGCTAACATTATCAAAGACAATATCTGCCATCTTAAGACTCCCTTCGGATATATGAACTTTATTTTCCTTTGTAGTTCATATATTATCATCCCTTGCTTGACTTGTCAATGATTGAATGATATATTATTTACAAAACAGGTTTATATAGTTCATATTTCTGAAGGTGATTTGGATGGACGGATTTGAAAAGAGAAGAAACGACAAAAAAGAAATTATTATACAAACTGCCTTGGAACTATTCAACAAATACGGATTTGAGAAGGTAACTATGACCGAGATTGCAGAAAAAGCACATGTTTCCAAGGTATCCATTTATAACTTTTTTGAAAGCAAGGATAATCTGCGTCGAATCATAATAAAGGATATTTTAGATGAAAGTCTTGAAGAAACTAAAATGCTGGTTGAAAAAGAATGTAATTTCATGAACAAGATGAGGAAATACTTGGAAAACAGAATCATACATGGCGTCCAGTACAATATGGAGTTCTTTTTTGATGGAGTGGAAAGAGATCCTGTCCTCCGGCAATATCTCGATGATTTCAACATAGAAAACAAGCAATTGATTGCTTCTCTTATTCAGGAGGGGAAAAAAATCGGATATTTTTCAGCGGATATTTCCGACACTGCGATAGAGATTTATATTGACATCTTCTACAACTATTTCCTCCACAACAGAAAAATCCGCCCAACTCTTGAACGTGATCCCAAGCTGGCGGAGGAGATCAACCTGCTATTTCTGGACGGGCTCATCAGACATAGGGAGAAGTAGCTATCCCGCTATTCTTGTGCAAAAAGGCTTGATTAGAACAATCAAGCCTTTTTGCATCTACTCAAACCTGCGCCAATCCAAATCGAAGCTAACAAAATATGAAAGCCTTTTAACCAATTACGCTGAATATTTCCCATTTTGTCCATTTGTTACTATCTCCCTTTATAAAATAAAAGGTATTAAACGTTTGACTAGTTTCTTGTATTCCAAATACTTATCAGGAAATTGTTCCATTAATAGCTTTTCCTCAAGCTTGGCTTTCTGATAAAGACCCAACGAAATAATAATCGTAATTAACATACCCCATAGTCCAGCTAAAACAATAGCAGAGCCGAAAACAAGAAGAATAACTCCAAAGTAGATAGGGTGACGAACTAAGCTATAAGGACCTTCTTGAATCAGTTGATGATTTTTCTGTATTACGACGTTTCCGCTCCAATTTCGCCCTAACATAACTCTTGCCCATATTGCTATTAATAACCCGCATGCTGACAATAAAGTTCCTAATAAGTCAGTTATCAATGAAGCGGAAAATAATTTGATTCCAACCCAACCCCAACCGATCCAAGGCACAAACAGCGCGATAGGAATTCCCGCAAGTTTTAAAAATCCTGTGAGTTCGTTCTTACTTTGATTATTTCTACCTTGGCTATTAGCCGTAAAAGCCCAATAACTAAAGAGAGCGAACCAAAAGACTAACTGAAGTATTGGAAACAAAATAAATCTATCGGATAACATTTTTATAGCCTCCTTTGTTCAATTCATTTGAAAGTATTCCGTTTGGGCTAAATAACAGTCTTGTGAGTACCTTATGCAAAAATAAACGCTCATCGGAATCCAATGAAGCGAACCATACATCCTCCAAATCGGGGATTAAAGAGATAGCTTCTGTAAGCTTTTTCTCTCCAGCTTTAGTTAAGGTAAGATCATATGCCCTGCGATCATTTGCATTGCGTTTTCGTACAACTAGCCCCTGGGCTTCAATTTCATCAATGATTGGGACGAGCGTTGATTTATCAATGGAAAGTTTTTGGGCAATCACACTTTGTGGAAGCGGCCCTGAATTTTTTAGACAATTAAGTATCCCTAGATGTTTTGTTTTAAGCCCCGTTTCTTTTATGGCACTTTCTAACTTTTCTTTTACGGCACGTCCAGCCAATGAAAGTAGAAAGCCAATACTTTGTGAGAATGGATTTAAAATATTGTTATTGTTAGTTTCATATTCAGCATTTGACATCAAATCACCACCTTTTGTAATTTGCCATTAACAAATGTCTATTGACCAAATTATTTCTAAACTAAACTATATAATAAATTAGTTTGTATGTCAAACCGTTTTTTATTCAAACTAATAAAAATCACAGTAATATCCATATTTAGAAAGAAAGAAACAAGCTTCAAAGCTTGTCTCTCCTTCGATTAGAGAATATGTCATCTTTTTTGTCTCTTCAAGGGTCACCTTACAATCATCGAAACCCAAATCGCCCGAACTCCCTGGCATATCAAGGTTTCAGGCACGTTCAATCCTCGCGACAGATTCCACGTGCCTTGATGGTATGGAATAGATAAATTGCTCAGTAAAATACACCAAAAAAGATGGTTAGTGTCTCCAAAAAAATAACTTACAGTCCTCCAACTTATCATCATAATACTATGAACTCGGCTCTCTGTAAGAATTCCGCTTTTTTAAACACTATAGATGGTAAATTGGATACTTGTTACTGCTGGTATCATGGTACTTAGCTCAAATGATACAATACATATCGTCTTGAATATCGACTATCATTAGGTTCTGAACGGTAAATAGACTCGTAATACTCCCGTTTTTCATCAATACAAATGCACAGTAATTTGCGATAACGACGACAAATCTCAGTTAAGAAGTCTTGACGTACCCGAAGTCTAAAGCCAAGTGATAGTTTCTCCCGTGTGTAACACTCATCCTGGTAGCCTTCCTGCCATGCCTCATACTTAGCAACAACTTCGCCATTTCTAACGAGATTTAACCCTTCAAACGACAGATCGAATTCCTTTATGATGAAAGAGGCCAGAGTACACACACTCCAGTACCCCAAAAAAGTCAAAGGATTCTCGTGCTCAGCGATAAGCGGGATGCATTCGTCTGACTT
>JBLNDC010000342.1:0-4332 GCA_050261255.1 Bacteroidota bacterium | reverse complement strand
GGGTTTGAGTAAGTCAGGTAGTCCGCTATACATATGTACCTCGCTATTAGAGATTAAATGAAGGTAAAGTTGAGGATTAAACCGATAAACAAAAAGCGGCTCGAATAGTTGGACACACTATTCCTCCGCTTTCAAATTCTATATTCTGTCTTCTGTATTCTATATCTCACCCTACCTGTGTCGTTGGTTTCTTCAAAGGTTCGCTCTCAATCCGGTTGCTCCATTTGCCGCATTTATCTCCCAGGCAGGCAATGAGCCGGCCATTTTGACGCAGCTCCACTATTTCACATTGATTGGCGCAACCGTCGCAGTCAAAACTGCTGGTAACGATCTGTTCATTAAGTAAATGAAAGCCTTTAAAATTAGTTGACTTTTTCTGTGAAGTCAGTTCATCTTTTACTAGTAGGGCTACTCCAACCGCTCCCATTACATCGTAATGTTCCGGGATGATGAGCTTGCTTCCTAAAACTTCCTCAAAAGCCTTGCGAATTCCCAAGTTAGCGGCGACTCCTCCTTGAAAAATATAAGGGGGTCGAAGGTCTTTACCTTTGGCAAGGTTACTCAAGAAATTTCTCACCAAAGCCTGGCACAATCCGGCTAAGATATCTTCCAAGGGGTGGCCCATCTGTTGTTTGTGAATCATGTCCGATTCGGCAAATACCGCGCACCTACCGGCGATGCGAACCGGATGGTTCCCTTTGGCCGCGCGATGCCCTAGCTCAGCCACTTCCATATCCAAACGGGCTGCCTGCTGGTCTAAAAAGGAACCGGTCCCAGCCGCGCAAACCGTATTCATGGCAAAGTCGCTCACTACGCCATCCCGGATCAAGATTAGCTTTGAATCCTGCCCGCCGATTTCGATGATGGTTTGGACAGTTGGTTCTAAATTTAAACAAGCTATGGCATGAGCGGTAATCTCGTTTTTAATCAAGTCCGCTCCCACCAGTTGGCCGATTAGCTGCCTCCCGGAACCGGTGGTCCCGACACCGGCGATTTCAAAATCCTTAAGATCCTCGGTAATTTGGGCCAAACCTCGCTGCACCGACAAAACCGGGTTTCCTTGAGAACGTATATAAAGTTTACGGACCAGTTCCCCTCTTTGGTTGAGCAAGACTAAATTGGTGCTGACCGAACCAACATCAATACCCAGATAATGCTTCAAGTTTTCTTCCTCCAAACTTACTTATACTCCGTCGATTCTTATGTGTCAATAAATCAATAAAAGCTTCCAACCTGGTTTTTACCCCGGCTTCCCCGGAGTGTTCGTCGATGATTAACGGCAATACCGGGATTGACAATTCATGGGATACTGTAGGTAGAGCTTGCATCGCCACAATCTCCGGCATGCAAGTAAATGGCGCTAATTCGACCACGCCGTCATAGCGGTTTACTCCAGCCTCTACCGTGTGGGCTACTGTTTCCAGACCATGGCCTCCCACGAAGCTTCCCAGGTAGGGGCTTGCTATCAACGAGAGTTTCTTACGCCAATCAGGCTTGATAATACTGAACACCAATTGATCGCGGACCCAATCAGTGAAATAAATGGTCCGGAACACTTCAACCCCTAAAGCCCCCAACATCCGTTCAATCTGAAAATTGACCCGCGGTTCCAAAACCATATAAATCTCACCCAATAAGACTATCTTTAGGGGCGGCGGTTTTATTTTTACCGGAATCGCCTTGAGTTCTTCAAGAGCCTCAAAACCGATCCGTTTTATATCTTTGGCCAGATAAACTCGATCTAATGAATTGTAGAAACCATCTTGAAGTTCGTCGATGATCTCCGCCCTTTCCACTCGTGGCCTAATCTGATTGGCGAGTCGGTCATAACGATCAAGCGCATCCGCTTTTAACCAGGCTAGGCAGATTGCCCGGCCTATGTCATGAAGTTGATGACGGGGGAAATAACACTTAATTTTTTCCCATAATTCCATGGGATGGGTCTTCGGCGCTTCGAGGACTAAGAACTCCAGATCGTACCCTTTCTCCCTTAAGATTTGGCGTTGTAGTTCGCCATAATATCCGAAACGGCACGGACCGACCCCTCCGGCCATAAAAATAGCGTCCGCCCCCATCTCAATGGCTTCGATAAAGTTGCCCAAATTGACTTTCAGCGGAAAACAAGCAAATTCAGGGGCCAATTTAGTTCCCAAGGCAATGGTCCGTTGCGAAATAAAGGGAGGAATCACTGGATCTAGACCCAATTCCGTTAAAAGCGTCCGAAAAGGTATGTAAGAATTGCCGATATGAGGGAAGGTCACTCTTAACATGCCCGACTCCGGTACTTTAAAAGATCGGTAAACGCTTCCAGGCGTGTGATTAACCCGGCCTCACCGCTATGCTCTTCAAAATAAAGCCTTAAAAACGGTTTTCCCGCCTCCCTGATCCGGCGTTCCAAAAGATCTCCGACAATGGCTTCCGGGCCGCAAGCGAAAGTAACCAACTGGACGAAACCATCTACCTTTACTTCGTTAAGCATCCATTCGGCCGCGTCAAACTGCAGCTTCCCCATGGTCCAGAATAACCTTTTCGGTAATTTGCCGGAACCAACTCCCTGGTAAGAAAGGGGAACCATCTCCGGAGTCACAAACTCGGCTAATTTATTTAAACGTTGTAAACTATTTAAATTAAGACAAGCATCGTAAAGGCAATAAGGATGGCCTAAGATACCAATGGTTAACCCGAAACCAGTTTCTTTCGAATTTCGGCCCGAAAAAGCTTTGGCCGCTTTTAGCCCGGGGGATTCCACCGGTTGCCGTAAACCTTTTTTAGCTTTATTTAAAAGACTTTTGGCCACGCCATGAGCGGAAGCGGCCCGAATTAGGCTTTCGGCCATATCTAGCTGTTTTGGCCCAACCCGGATTATTTGCAGTTGCGGTTTAAGATCCGGGAGGGTATGCCGGACCAAGTCCGGTAATCCCATAAACTTGGGACAAATATAAGCGTCTCGCTCCACTTTGATTAAATGAGGAATCAAGATTCGTTCCACTCTGGGAGCAAGATAGCGGACATGACCTAAAAAAACCTTTACCGGTAGGCAAAGTTCATCAATAGCCACATCAATACCTGATTTCATAATCCGGTGATCGGTTGGCGGAGATGTTTCTACTTCCCAACCGCAATCATTCCAAAACCGTTCCCAAAGACTACCATACCAGTAGTATAATAACGCGCGCGGAATGCCTATTTTCATTCGCTGACCTCGAATTATCAAATTTGTGCGGAACAATATAAGTAGTCTTCCATGTCAATTTTTAATTGACCCACGTGAAACTATGAAATTGGGATTGACTTGGATCGACAAGTAGTTGTAATCACCTCGTGATTACAATGGTTGATAGCATTTTCTAAGTAGTCTGAAGCTGAGTCAGAAGTACTACTGTCTTTTGTATTCTGTCTTTTACCTTCTACTTATACAATAATTAGCCTTCAATTCCGCTTTTCCTGCCTCTTATGTTAAATTAATAATAATTACTGCGTTTCAGTATTTCCTCTACCGCTAAGGTAGTAATCTTAGCCCCTTCCTCAACCAAATCGGCGTCATCCATTTTCCCCAAATCACCTAGACCAATTACAATTGGAACATGAATCTGATTGAGCACATCAACCGTATCGCCTTCCACTTTAGCGTGGCCATCCGGCTCGGGATTTCCGATCTTATCTACCGGACCGTTGACGACTTTTCCCTCTCTACTAACTGAAGCAGTCACCGGTACGCCTTCTACATTTGAAGTATCGGAAGCAACCGCAATAACCCCTAAAATATCAAGTTCGGGATCATTTGCCAGTTCTTCCAATGCCTTTTCACCGCTCCCCTTATGGCGGGACCCGCAATCATCAACCATTACTAATACAGGGTCATTTGAGGCTTCTTTAACAGCGGCGGCAATTTCCTTCCCCGATACGGGAGTCGGGTTCCCTGCCGACATTGAGATCGCCCTGCCTCCAATGTTTTGAGCCACCTTTTCCACAACCTTCTTGGCGACAAGGTCTCCGTCGGTGAGGACAATTATTTTCCGAGTAGTCATTTTGATTTCTCCTTTGCCGTGTTTACCAATTCAACCAAGTTAAAATAGCTTTTTTGAATGCCTAGCGCCGCCAAATATCTTCCTATACAGGTTAACTTCAGCTTTTTGGAGATAAAACCGCCCGCCTTAGCTAACCAGCCGATTGAACTTAACGAATTGTAAAATTTCCATTCAGCCGGGTCTCCCAACCGTTCCAATAAAAAACAAACGGCCTGGAGACCCAACTCAGCTTTACCTCCAAATCCGATAATGAACACTTCATTACCGTGTTCATCTTCGCCTAAAAAATAAGGTTCTCCAAAAT
>JBLNDC010000341.1:0-5972 GCA_050261255.1 Bacteroidota bacterium | reverse complement strand
AATTTAAAAATAGATTCGTCTTAAAATACTTGATATGGAGAAGACCATGTCTCTCAAGATCGATCGTAAAGTCATCATTCATCTTATTTTGATCGGAATCATTATGACGGTAGTCTTTCTGATCACGCTGGATCTCAAGAAGGGTGAATCCGACCCGGATCAAGTTTCACCGGTTCGCCAGGAGTATGATCATCTCCTGGATGATCTGGGAATCTAACGGGGACGTGTATTTTAGGAAATACAAAATAGTGAATTGGAAATTCATATTTTACGATTAGATTTAGCCAAGAGTGTTGAATATTTAACCAGTCTAATTTGATGATGGTTAAAATCCCCCAAACCCTCCATAATATTAACGGATACCACTTATACATAAACCGTAAAGGCTTGATTATATTTGTTCCGCGAACATCCGAAACTCAAACTCCCCCCCGACGAGACAGTTATCTGGCGCTATCACACCTTTACCGAGTTCCTGGCGATGCTGGCCGAAGGCGCCCTGTTCTTTTGCCGCTTGGACCAGCTCCACGACCACTGGGAAGGGGTCTATCCTAAAGGGATGTTGGATTGGTGGGCCGGGAATCTGGATGACGGTTCCTCTTTTCAAGGACAGCCCGGAAGCTTGAAAGAAGTGTTGATTGAGAAAGTAATCCCCTCCCACTTTATTAATTCCTGGTATATCAGCGAATTTGAATCGGATGCCATGTGGCGGCTTTACGGGCACAAATCCGAAGGAGTCGCCATCAAATCGACCTTTGGTAAGTTAAAGCAGGTCTTTCAGGAGGGGCCGGAAGAAATCTACCTCGGCCAAGTGGAATATATCGATTACAATCGGTGGGAACCCCCGGCACTCCCTAAGGAACGGAAGGATTTATTTCCGATTGAACCATTTTTCTGGAAGCGGTTGGGGTTTCAACATGAAAATGAATTGAGAGCCCTCTTGAAGCAGGAATGCTCCGGCGAGAATAAAAAGGGGCTCAATGTAAAAGTGGATTTAAGGGAGCTTATTGACTCGGTCTATCTGTTTCCCGATTCGAAGGACTGGTTTTATAAGTTGTCCCGGACTTTGATAGCTAATTTCGGTTTTACCGATCTGGAGGTAAAAAGATCTTCCTTGGGAGAAAGGCCCTGGAAATAAAGGCGGAAAAACCGGCAGGAATAGTTAACGGGGGCGCGAAAACATGGGAAGAGATTGTTAAACCGACAGTCGATGGGAGGGACAATTTACCGATGACGGATGAAGGAGCGAAAGGAGCGAAGATAACCGTATTTATCGCCGGCGATTCGACCGCCTGCGATTATGAACCGTCCCGCGCCCCCCGGGCCGGATGGGGACAGATGATCGGCCGGTTCTTTGATCAGAACCGGGTTGCCATCGTCAACCGGGCCATCTCCGGCCGGAGTTCACTGAGTTTTATCAACGAAGGCGCATTGGATGGTATTTTAGCCGATATTAAAAGCGGCGACTACCTATTAATTCAGTTCGGCCATAACGACGCCAAAAAAGAGGATCCGACCCGGTATGCGGATCCCGATACTTATCAAACATATCTTTCCCAATATGTGAATGGGGCGCGGCAAGCGGGAGCCAATCCGGTTTTAATCACGCCGGTAAACCGGAGGAGTTTTGAGAAGGGCCGGTTGGTTCCGACCCATGGCCTTTATCCGGGAGCGATGATCACTTTGGCTAAGGAAGAGAATGTGCCGCTGGTCGATTTAACCGAGCAAAGCCGGGTGTTATTCGAAGCACTCGGGGAGGAGAAGACTAAAGAACTTTTCCTGTGGTTAAAACCGGGGGAGAGCGTCAATTACCCGGAGGGGGTTCAAGACGATACCCACTTCGCGGAGAAGGGCGCTGTCGAGATTGCCAAATTGATCGTCCAGGGAATCAAAGAATTAAATTTACCGTTGGCTAAATACATAAGGGAGTTTTGAAAAAAGTGTCTAAGTTTAATTACCACGAAGAGCACGAAGGACACGAAGGAAATAAATAGTGAAGTCTTTGTCTTCGTGCTCTTCGTGACCTTCGTGGTAAAAAAGTTTAACTTATTTCACAACTCAAATGATTATTTCTACATTGGTGGGAAGCTTAAAGCCTAGTTCTTTTAACTCTTCGACCAACTTCAATAGGGCCAGGTCTTTTTGTTTGGCTTCGAGCATGATGTCGAAGTCCCGGTTTATCTCCCGGGCCAGGTTGATGAATTCGACGGCTGTGTCGGTTGCGATGTAGTCGGCATGGCTGCGCGGGTCCTTTTCTGAACGGGGGCTGGAGAGGTGGACCTTAGGGATCTCATGGCCCCAAGTAGCGAAGATCTCCGGAAGCATGGTCCTTAGTTCCTCCCCGTTATTGAGGATCTGGTGATGGTGAATGTCCAAGACCATGGGAACCCCGATTTCCTTGGCCAGCTTTAATACTTCCGCAGCAGTGAAGCAACGGTCGTCGTTCTCCAGGATCAGCCGCTCCCTTACTTTATCCGGCAAGGCCTTGAATTGTTCCTTAAACCGCTCCAGGGATTTGTTCCGGTCTTCATATTTACCTCCGACATGGATCACGAGTTTGGACGTTACTCCCAATCCCATCGCTTCCAACATATTAAGGTGATAATTCAGATCGCGCCGGGATGACTTTTGGACTTCCGGATTCGGGCTGTTCAATAAGGTGAAATGATCCGGGTGAAGCCCGACCCGCATCCCGTGTTCTGTGACGAAATCGCCGATGGCTTTGAATTCTTCCGCCAGTTCCGCCCGGTAATTCCACCCCAGGAATTGGGGATGGGTACACAGGGGGATCAGGCGGGAGGTGAAACGGTAAAACATAATCCCGTCATAATAGTTGGCTTTTAAGATCCGTAGGGTATTGGCCAGGTTCTCCCGGGCGATCCGGGCCAAACGGCCGACCTGATCCTGGTAGTCCGGGATCTTACTTAGGTTTTTGAGGGTCACTGTTTTGGAAGGGGAACAGTCCTGCAACCTGAGGGCCATGGCTACGTAACCGAGCCGGATGCGCATTTTTTTCACCTGTGGATAGGTTGCCCGGTTTGGGAGGAAGAAAACCCCTGTTCCAGTCCTGTCGGGCGGATCCACTCGGACTTTATTTTAAAAAAATTTACATAATGGTTTTCGATCAAACTCCAAAGAGATTACCATCTTGAAATAGGCAAGAAGTGGTTTTGTTCATTTTTTTTTGGTATAATGAAGATACAAAAGTTGGTTAAGTTGGTGGATGCTATGGAAAAAGCCCTGCTTGAAGCAGTTGATATTATTGTAAAAAATTTTGCCCCGGACAAAGTTATTTTATTTGGATCTCGGGCGACAGGTTCCGCTAATCGGGATAGCGATTATGATTTATGCATTTTAAAAAGTGATCTCGAACACAAACGGAAAACTGCTCAGGAGATTTATAAGGCATTATTGACGCTTGGTCTCCCAGTGGATATTATTGTGGAAACACCGGAAAATTTTTCTGAATTAAAGGCCAACCCGTTTTTAATTTATGGAAACATTGCTGATAACGGGGAGGTGCTATATGAAAAACAGTGAACTCGCCGGGGCATGGCTAAAAAGAGCCATTAGCAACCTGGAAAAAGCTAAAATCGGTAAGATATCGGATGCCCTTTTTTATGAGGACTTATGTTTTGATTGCCAGCAAGCAGTCGAAAAAGCATTGAAGGCATTACTGATTGCCAGAAACGTTACTTTCCCGAAGACCCATTCATTAAATATGCTTATTGCATTGATTAAACAGCAAAATATGGAAGTTCCCCCTGAGGTAGAAGAGTCGGTGATCCTCAATGATTATGCGGTTGAAACCAGATATCCCGGTGAATATGAACCGGTAACCGCAGCAGAATATCATGTGGCGGTAAAATTAGCAGCCGGGGTGATTCAATGGGTGAACGAACAATTGATGGAATAAATGTCTAAACTTAGAGACCTACTTCACGGGATATGATTTCCGTGTTTTTTGTTTTCGTTGAGTCTCCGCGCCTTCGCGCGAGATTATAATAGACAAATCAGATCAACCATTATTAAAACAGAGCCTAAGAACTGCTCGCGTGGAGTTCGGAACCGGCGTTTTAAAGTTGGTCAACTACCGGCTTGGAGTTGAAGACTGCTCCCGTGGGGCTAATAAACCAATTTTTGCAGTTGATAACTGCGCCTATGGAGTTCGAAACCGCGTGTATGGAGTTGGGAACTGCTCCCAAGATGTTCGGAACTTGCTATTTGGAGTCGATCAACTACATGTTCGGAGTTCCGGACTGCTCGCTTGAAGTTTAGAACTGCTCGCGTGGAGTTCGGGACTGCTTGTTTGTAGTTTGGAACTGCACGGTGTTTCAGTTTTGAACCGCTCGCTTGGAGCTGGAAACTGCTCGCGTGGAGTTCGAAGCTGCTTACGCGGAGTTAAAAACCGCATTCTTGGAGTTGGGAACCGCTCGTTTGCAGTTAGGGAACTGGTCTTTGAAAGTTTTGAACTGCTGTTTACCAGTTCAGGACTGCTGGTTTGGAGTTGGGAACTGCAGACGCGGAGTTCAGGACTGCTAACGTGGAGTTCGGAACTGCTCGCATGGAGTTCGAAGCTGCAGATTCGGAGTTTGGAATCCGCCTCACCCCTTTGTCCCCTCTCCATCATTGCGATGGCGAGGGGAAACGAGTTGTGTCAAGATATCTAGCCGCTATCACCCCCGGTTCCATTAATCCTCGGCCATGGTTAGGTCATATCAATGAAATGACTATGATGGAAATCCCGGTTGTGACAATAACCGAATAATTAATAGTTGCTTTATGTGCTGATTGAAGAACCGCCTTTTTGGGCGGCTTTTCTACGAAATTATTTTTGCATCTTTTAGTTTTTTTGGATAAAAATTAACACCTGGTCGGCATCGGCAATCGCCTTTTGCATATCACCATCATTTTTGTCCATAAAGCATCACCCCATCTCTGGCAATGACTCTTTCTATGGTGGGCAGCATTTTACGTTGGTTAAAGTCACTAACTCTGCTTACCAGGAGGTCGATGGGTTTTGTTTGTTGTTGATAGAGGGCGCCTCCG
Organism: Bacteroidota bacterium; assembly: GCA_050261255.1. Lineage (GTDB taxonomy): Bacteria > Bacillota > UBA4882 > UBA8346 > UBA8346 > JAAYHS01. The sequence continues at coordinate 923 of JBLNDC010000341.1, read as the reverse complement.
ATGATCCGCATCGCTTCGATGGGACGAATTCCATCGTCCGGGATTACTACATAAAGGTCGAAATCGCTATCTTCCGAAGGAATACCATTGGCATAAGAGCCAAAGAGATAGATTGAGTCGGTTTCAACCGTATTTATAATTGTTTGTTTGATATTTTCCAATTCATTTCTTATTTGACTATTCATAACATCACCTACTGCTCATTATACCGTCATTTCAAGATTTTCGTCAAGCCGACACTAGATAGGCCCTAACCAGTAGCAAAAAATCAGTGAAATCGGCTTAATCCAAGTAATCCGTGGTGATTTTGACTAAGTTTTTCCAGTTGGGAGCCGATAACTAAAAATGGAAGGATTTTATGAAGCACCGGAGTAATTATATCCTGAACGGGAAATTGCTGAGCATTGCAAGCTTTAAATACTTGACTAATAAGGATAATGTCAGGAATGTTTCTAAGAGAGCAAAATGAATTTGATAGCCGTTATTCTGTTTTACTGGTATCTCTTCAAGAGCGAGCCGGAGCGCTATTGCTAAAGAAATTGAGGTTGCCGGAGGTACTAGTATATGTTAATTTTGAGTTATGTAGGAAAACTTTATTTCCCAGCGCCTAAACAACTTGGCGGCATGTCATGCTTGTGCCTTGATTCTGGAAACCAGTTGTGAAGAGTTGAATCTATTTCTTGATCGAGGTTTAGTTATTGGAATGTATAATAACAAAAAAATCGGATTTTATAGTCGATGGATGGATGAACAAATATAGTATAATTAAAACCGTGTTACTGGTATATAGAATTAATTAAATCCAAAAGAAATGCCCGACAAGCACTGGAAATCGTAAGAAAAGCATGTAACAACCAGGGTTGGTGGGTAGTTGACGCTGACATCCAAGGATACTTCGACAATATCAACCACGAGAAACTGAT
>JBLNDC010000340.1:0-7557 GCA_050261255.1 Bacteroidota bacterium | reverse complement strand
GGTAGGGATCTCCAACAATTTTTGACATATCTTAAAGACAAAAAGAATTTGGACATTAAGGAAACAACCCAGGCTACCGTGATTGGATATTTATTACAACTTCAATCTAAGGGTAAAGCTACCGCCACTTTGTCCAGGAGTTTGGCGGCGATCAAATCTTATTATCAGTTTTTGATCCGTGAGAGTATCATCGAACGTAACCCTACCATCAACTTGGACGCTCCCAAGCAGGAAAAGAGGCTTCCCAAGGTACTCTCGGTTGAAGATGTGGAACATTTGTTGGATCAACCAGATCTCAAACACCCGATTGGAGTTAGAGATCGGGCAATGCTTGAAGTTTTATATGCAACCGGCTTGCGGGTTTCGGAATTGATCTCTTTGAAGCTGGATGACGTCAATTTGGAAATGGGTTATCTCAAGTGTTTCGGTAAAGGTTCCAAGGAACGGATTGTTCCACTTGGCACAATTGCCTCCAAATATTTAAAAATGTATATCGATCATGCCCGAAAATTTTTGGCGTCAACTCCTTTTGAAACAGTGCTCTTTCTCAACCACCATGGCAAGGGGCTGACTCGACAAGGCTTTTGGAAGATCATCAAGCGTTATGCCGAAAATTTAAATATCCAAATTGATATCACACCTCATACTTTACGTCACTCTTTCGCGACTCACCTTTTAGAAAACGGCGCCGACCTTAGATCCGTCCAAGAGATGTTAGGTCATGCCGATATTTCCACAACTCAGATTTATACTCATTTAACCAAAGATCGAATTCGAGAGGTTTATGATCAAGCTCATCCAAGAGCAAAGTAAAGAAATATTTGTATTTTTTAGAACTTATCCGCTTCTTTTATTGAAAATCGATTAGAAGATGAAAACCCAGGATTTTTTTAAATCTTGGGTTTTAAATTTTTTGGAGCAGGCCTTGAATTTTAGGAGGTCAGATCAAGTGTAAATCTAAAAATTTGTTCGTTAACGAATTTGTTAGCCGTCTATGTATTGATTAATCACCGGTAAAATGTTAAAATCTTCTAAGAAAAGAATAATAAGGCTTTTTATATGGCAGTATTGGTTTTCAGATATTTTTTTTAATTTTTTAATATAGGTTGGTCGAGGATATTTTATTTTCTGAGTCGGATTTTAACCTGATTTGTATAGGGTTAAGCGGTAGTCTGCCCTCAATAGGGACTATTCGGGGGTGGAGTGGAAAAAATTTAGTAAGTATATTATACTTTATTGTAAATACATCTCGATGTATAATAAGTGGAGTAACTAGTAGAGGAGAATTCTATGTTCGACACCAACGGTTTGTCTCCAAAATATTTCCAGTTAAAAAGATATCTATTAGATCGGATTCAACGAGGCGAATTAGTCCCCGGACAACAGCTCGATACCGAAAATGTTTTGGCTAAACAGTTTAAATTGAGCCGCCAGACTGTTAGACAAGCCTTGGGAGAACTGGAAAAGGAAGGATGGATTGTCCGTCAACAAGGACGGGGGACTTTTATTTCGGACCAAACCAAAAAGCCGAAACCAATTGGGTTGATCATCAAAAGTATTAGCAATTATACTTTTCCGGAAATTGTTCGGGGAATTGAAAATCGACTCAATGACGCCGGGTTTGAACTCAAGCTTTATCTTAGTCAGGATGATCCGGAGCGGGAAGCGGAATGTTTACGGAAGGTCTTAGACAATGAAGTCGAAGGTCTAATCATTGAACCGGCTAAAAGCATTCATCCCTGCCGTAATATTCATTATTACCAAGAATTAGCAAAGCGACAAATCCCCTTCTTATTTGTTCATTCATTTTGGAAAGAGCTTGATCCAGCTTATCTGATCCTGGATGATTGCCAGGGTGGTTATTTGGCGACCCAATACCTATTAGATTTGGGACACCGGAGGATTGCAGGAATTTTTAATATCGAGTCAAGTCAGGGAGTTGACCGCCAAACCGGATATAAAAAAGCCCTGGGGGAGTATGGCATTCAGCCCGAACCTGGTTTAATAGGGGAATATTCATATCGCAGCGATTTTGTGACCTTTCCTTTTCATTTTATGCTGGAAATTTTAGAACGCCCTCAACCTCCTACCGCGGTTTTTTGTTACAATGATATGGATGCGATTCGGGCGCTAGATGCCATTCGCCAATTAGGGTATAAAGTTCCGGACGATATTTCGGTTATCGGTTATAATGATTCCGGACTGACTACCGTGTCCGAAGTGAAGCTTACTTCGGTCAAACATCCCAAAAGAGATTTGGGTATGCAAGCGGCCAGCCTGATCATTAGTATGGTCAAACGCAGGATCGAGAAACCCAGGATGATTATCCAACCCGAATTGATTATCCGTTCTTCTTGCCGGAGAATTTGAATTCATCCCTTAAATATTAATATCAAGAGACTGTCAGATTGTCAAATGACAGTCTTTTTTTGACTACTAACAAAGAAGTTTGCATTCGGTTAGCTACTAAAAAAATATAATTATGAAATTGCAGGAAAAGGGTTCGGTGAAACTATATAGAATATTATCAAAAAGAGAATTTACCATCTGGTTTATCGAGGCCATCACAATTTAGTAAAATACCTTCAAATTGATGGAAGAGTATCAGCAGTATCACAATCCGGACATTTCAATCCTACCGGGGGAAGATCCAGCTGCAACTGTTAAGGGAGTCATCTGAAAACCGTAATCAAGCTCTGGGGAAGGTGTAATGATGGACCAAATTGTACTGACAATTGTCATACCTTGTTATAATGAACAGATCAATTTGGAGCATGGTGTTTTGGAAGAAGTGTACTCATTTCTGCAAACTTTAAAGCTCAGTTGGGAATTGATTATCTCCGATGATGGCTCTACGGACAGCAGTAAAGACTTGGTTAAAAAATTTCTCGGTGATAAGAAAAATCTCTGTTTATTGGAGAATCCTCACGGCGGAAAACCAGCTGCTATTTTGGCCGGAGTTAATCAAGCCAGAGGGGAATATCTTCTTTTCACCGATATGGACCAATCCACCCCTTTGCGGGAATTAGAAAAATTACTACCTTATCTTAATTCATATGATGTCATTATCGGCTCCCGGTTAGATCGTAAAAATGCTCCGTTCTATCGCCAGATTGGCTCGGCTGTATTTAAGCAGATCCGTAAATTAATTTTACTTTCGAAGATAAACGATACCCAATGCGGATTTAAAATGTTTCGGACAAGCTTAGTTCGGGAAGTATTTCCCAAACTTGATTTTTTTAAAGTCAACACTGTGGTTCGGGGGTGGAGGGTCACCTCGTTCGATGTTGAACTATTACATATCATGCAACGTCGCGGTATCGCAATCAAAGAAGTTACAGTTGACTGGGAGGATCGGGATCGTAATCAATTCAAACCAAAGGGTTACGTCCGGGAATCACTGGAGATGTTGAAGGAAGTAATTAAAGTGAAATACAACGATCTTCAAGGGAAATACAGGAATTTTTAATATTCAACAACCTTGTTGGTTCCAGGAAAGGATGTCCAAAATGGTCATTGCCGAATTAGCCAAACTCACATTGATCTTCGCGTTACCGTTAGCGTTATTAATTATTATTTACCGTTTCGGAGCCGAAGCTGAACTTTATCGGAAATTTCCAGTGCAAATTCATTTAGCGCCAAAAATATCTCAAATTGGCTTGAGAATCAAGTCCGAAATAATGCGTAGAAGTTCCCTATGTCTCTTTTTAAAAATAACTTTATTGGTGGTTGTTACGCGGATCGCACTTTTTTTAATCGGTTATATGGCAATTGTCATGTTTCGCGAAGAAAGCCGCAGTTTCCTGGGGACGATGGAATGGATCTGGAACAAATGGGACGCCGCACATTTGTTGAATATCGCTGAACATGGTTATACCGCTGAAGGCGAAATGAAGTTTTTCATCGTCTTTTTTCCGTTCTATCCGCTAATGGTCCGCTTATTTTCGCTCTTTACCCGGAATTATGTTTGGGCCGGTTTTTTAGTGTCCCATCTTAGCCTGATCATTAGCTGTTATTATCTTTTTAAGTTAGTCAAAATGGATCAGGATGAAAAGGCTGCCTGGCGGGGAGTGAAATTCCTACTCGTTTTCCCCCAATCGTTCTTTTTAAATATTGTTTATACCGATAGCCTCTTTTTGGCCACTAGTATTCTTTGCTTTTATTACCTGCGTAAGCAAAAATGGCTCTGGGCCGGTTTTTACGGATGTTTAGCCTCTTTGACGCGGAATTTTGGAATCTTATTATTGCTTCCGGCTTTGATGGAATATGTTAAGGAGCGGCGGGTAATCCAGAAGTTAAGGACAAAGGAGTTTAAAGTATTAATCAGAGAGTTTTTTTCCGAAAAAGGATACGGAATATTACTGATTGCCATCGGTTTAAGCATTTATTTGGTCATTAATAAAGTAGTCGCCGGAGACTGGTTTGCCTTTCTTAAGTACCAAAGTGAACACTGGCACAATAATTTTGGATTTTTCGGAGAGAACATTAAAAATTACGTTCAAAACAGTTTTAGTTGGAAACCTTCCCAAAGATTGACTTTATGGATTCCCGAAGTGTTAGGTATTTTCTTAGTAACCGGTCTAATCTTTTATAGTTTCGGCAAGCTACGCCTTTCCTATATCGCTTATATGTTGGTCTATATCTTTGTTTGCGTTTCTTCCACTTGGCTAATCAGCGGCTTTCGCTATATCGTCAGTTTGTTTCCCATGTATCTTTTACTAGCGTCCGCGCTGCGCAACAAAATCACGGATGCGCTATTTACTTACACTTCTATTTTAATGCTGGGGTTTTATACGGTTGCGTTCGTGTTGGACTTTTATGTAATGTAATTGAGTTTCAATGTTATTAAATCTAAAAAACTGATCAGGAGTTGAGTAAAGCATGAAACAACGTTGGTTGATATTAATCTGTCTGTCGGCGTTGCTAGCGATGGGAATGCCGGCGGCGGCACAATCCGCCAATCTCTTGAAAAACAGCGGTTTTGAATCTATGGAAAGCCTTACCCAACCAAAATATTGGCAGATGGATTACTGGATACCCGGAGCTTCAGCTTCATTAACTCAAAGTAAAGTATATGATGGGAAATACGCTTTAGTCTTACAATCCGAAATTGAAAACGATTTCCGGATGATCCAAACAGTCAAAGTAAAAGGCAATAAAGTATATCGTTTCTCCGGTTGGGTAGCTACTGAAGGAGTCCCGGAAGGGCAATATGGCGCCAATCTTTGCGTGATGGGCGGGTTTGTCCGTTCCGAAGGGGTCAACGCTACCACCGACTGGCGTCCTTTGGAACTGGTATTCCGAACCTATCCGGGTCAAAAAGAAGTGACACTCGGGGTTCGCCTCGGGTTTTATGGTTCGACCAATACCGGTAAAGTTTATTTTGACGGACTGAAATTTGAACAAGTTGATAACTGGGGCTTGGCTTATCAGCAAATCGACCCCCCTCAACCTCAACCGCGCCAACAGCCGGATACGGGAAAGGCCGACTCTGCTAAAACAAGCCTTGTCGATTCCTGGTTTTATCCGGCGCTCATTATCTTATTGTATCTTTTGTTGCTTTCCGGATTATGGTTAAAACCAAAGGAGCTTAACGGGCTGTTGTATCAACCCAAGCTGTTCCAAAGATTACCGGAGTTGTTCTTCGCAGCGGTAGCCTTATCGTTTATCATCAGGTTCCCATTATACGGTGAGGTTCCGTTTACTACAGACATGGGGAACTTTAAAGCATGGGCCTTACGAATTGCTGAGACTGGGCCGTTACATTTTTACGCCCCTGATTATTACTGCGACTATCCGCCTTTCTCTTTATATATTTATTGGATAATCGGTGGTTTGATAAAGGTATTCCGGTGGGGCGGGAATGAATGGATGATCAACTTTTTGCTGAAGTTGCCCTCCTTTATTTGTGACGCCGCCACTGCTTGGCTAATTTATGTTTTGTTAAAGAAAAAGAATCCGGCGTTAGGTTGGGTTTTGTCCGTAATCTACCTGTTTTTGCCTTCTATTATCTATAATTCTTCCTATTGGGGCCAGGTTGACACCTTTTACCTCTTCTTAATATTGCTGATCTTTTACTTATTAACCAAGCGACAACCGGAGTGGGCGGCGGTTTGTTTGGCTGCTTCATTCTTAACCAAAGCGCAGACCCTCGCTTTTATTCCGTTGCTCCTGTTTTATCTCGTCGTTAATTATGATTGGAAACGTTGGCTCAGTACGATCTTCGCCGGGCTGGTCGCATTCATCATGATAATTTTACCGTTTAATATCAACCAGCCACTAACATGGATTTATGATTTATATTTTAAACAGGCGGAGCTATATCCATACGCGTCTATGAATGCCGGCAATTTTATCGCATTGCTAAATGGGAATTATGCCAATGATGGCCAAAGGATCTTTCTTGGGATAACATACCGGAGTTTAGGGCTATTGCTTTTCGGTTTAAGTGTAGTATGGAGTTGTTGGTATTATTGGAAGAAGAGGACTTTGGCGGCGCTGACCGTAGCTTTTACTCTCACTTCCTTTGCCTTTTTTATGTTTTTTCCGCGGATGCATGAACGTTATCTCTTCCCGGTCTTAGCGTTCCTATTGTTATTGGTTGGATACACCAAAAATAAAATATTATTCTTTATCACTTTGCTGCTAAACTTGAGTTATCTCTTGAATATGCATACGGTTATTTTGAAGTTTAAAAACTTGTTGGATAACAACGTTTTTGAACGGAGCATTTACGTGCTTGGTTTAATCCACACCGTTCTGTTCATCGTCATCTGGCTCATCTTCCAAATCCAGTCAGGAAAAGGGCGGACGCTAAAGCAGTTTTTGATTGGCTGCGGGAAAAAATACCGGGATAACTTAAGCGATAAATTGGCTAAAAAGCCGTTCAAAATCCAAAAACGTGATTATTTGATCATGGCTGCTCTGGTCTTAGGGTATGGGATATTGGTTTTGATACGGCTGGGATCCTGGTCGACTCCGCAAAAGGGATTAGAAATGTTAAGCCCGGAGCAGGGAGTGGAGGTAGTCTTTGACAAACCTTCGGACATTGATTCGATTGCAATCTATGACGCCGAAGGCGACGGCGAGTTAGTCTTTGAATATTACGCCGGATCGTATTGGAACCGTCAAACCTATAATGCGAAGGAATATTATGTTTTAAACCGGTTTTCTTTAAATGCCGCCAATGTTGAACGGATTCGCATCTCCCCAAATCCAACGGCTGGTAAAATCAATGAAATTGCATTTTTTAACACGGAGAAAAATGTGGTTCCCGTAAAACTAGTGAAGCCTTTTAATTCTAGCATTGCAGTTATACCCTTGGAACATCCGCTCTTTGACGAACCGGAACGAATGTTGGTAAAATCCTCATACCTGAATAGCACTTATTTTGATGAAATCTATCACGGGCGGACCGCTTATGAGTTCGTTAGCGGTAGTAGAGTCTATGAAACTACCCATCCTCAATTTGGCAAGGATTTATTGAGCCTTGGAATTCTCATTTTTGGGATGAATCCTTTCGGGATGCGTTTTGTCCATGCCATAGCGGGAATATTG
>JBLNDC010000339.1:0-4045 GCA_050261255.1 Bacteroidota bacterium | reverse complement strand
GAAAATGACAGCCTTTATTATTACTATCAGGGTTATTGTCAATGACCGGATTGTTCCGGACTTAACTTAACCGACTTTGGCTTTGGTTTTCTTACAATATTCCACCATCTGCCGGGCAGCTTTCTTGCCTGCGCCCATCGCCGCAATAACGGTGGCTGCTCCGGTTACAATATCCCCACCGGCAAAAACCCCGGGTAGGCTGGTCTCCAAGGTCTCCTGGTCCACCTCGATATAACCGCGGTTATTCAGTTTCAAACCAGGTGTATTTCTTAATAAAACCGGGTTCGGGCCTTGTCCAATAGCTACAATCACGTTGTCCACCGGAAATTGGAACTCCGAATGGGGAACCGGCACGGGCTTGCGCCGACCGCCGGCGTCAGGTTCACCCAGTTCCATCCGGATACATTCCAGGGCCTCAACTTCGCCTTGTTCGTTCCCGATAATCCGAGTCGGATTAGTTAATAGTTTAAAAATAATTCCTTCTTCTTCGGCGTTTTCAACCTCTTCATGCCGGGCCGGAAGTTCGTCCCGGGAACGCCGGTAGACGATATAAACCTCTTTGGCACCGAGCCGCAGGGAAGTCCGGGCCGCATCCATCGCCACATTGCCGCCTCCGACCACCGCCACCCTCTCGCCGATCCGGACCGGGGTACCGTATTCCGGAAAACGGTATGCTTTCATCAAGTTGACCCGGGTTAAAAATTCATTGGCCGAATAGACGCCATTCAGGTTTTCACCGGGAATATTTAGAAAATAGGGAAGCCCGGCGCCAGTCCCGATGAAAATCGTATCATAACCTTGTTCCATAAGTTCCTGGATGGTAACGGTCTGGCCGACCAATACGCTGGTTTCGATCTTGACACCTAGTTTTTTGATATATTCCACTTCGCGGGCTACGATGTTTTTAGGGAGACGGAATTGGGGTATCCCATATTGTAACACACCTCCGGCCTCGTGTAATGATTCGAAAACCGTTACCTCAAAGCCTTGTAATGCTAAATCAGCGGCGCAGGTCAATCCGGCCGGACCAGCCCCGATGACTGCCGCCTTACAGTTTAATTTTTGAACCGGACAATAATCGCCGGTAGCTTCGGCAGCTTCCTGATCGGCCACAAAGCGTTCCAACGCGCCGATAGCCACCGGTTCGCCCTTTTTCCCCAAGATACATAGATGTTCACATTGACTCTCTTGCGGGCAAACCCGGCCACAGATCGCCGGCAGGCTATTCTTTTCCTTGATTTTAGCCGCCGCTCCTAGAAAATTATTTTCCTTAATTTTCGATATGAATCCGGGAATATCCACCTCCACCGGGCAGCCCTGGACACATAAGGGCTTCTTGCAATTCAAACACCGGGAGGCTTCCGCCAAAGCCTGATCCTTGGTATAACCGAGCGCGACCTCGTCAAAATTAGAACCTCTGGCCTTTGGGTCCTGTTTTGGTACTATTTGGCGTGACATCGGCATCCCTCCGTTCCTTGCTGACATTGATGGTAAGCCTGCTGTTCCTGTTCTCTATAGTAGCGCTGTCTCTGACGGAGTTCGACGAAATCGACTTTCAAGCCATCAAAGGAAGGCCCATCCACACAACAAAATTTACTTTCACCGCCGACCGTAACCCGGCAGCCACCGCACATTCCAGTGCCGTCCACCATTACTGCGTTTAAACTAACGACAGTCTTAATATCACGCTCCTTGGTCACCTTAACGCAGGCGTCCATCATTGGCACCGGTCCAATGGCGATTACCTCATCGACTTTTTCCCGATCCAGCGTCTGCCGTAAAGGCTCGGTAACCAAACCCTTTATCCCATAGCTTCCATCGTCCGTGGCAACTATCAACTCATGGCTGACCGCCTTCAATTCATCCATTAAAATCAATAATTCTTTACGTTGCGCTCCTAAAATAACGATCACTTTATTTCCGGCTTCGAATAAAGCTTTGACTTTCGGATATAAAGGGGCCGCTCCCAGACCTCCCGCTACACCGACTACCGTGCCTATTTTTTCAATCGGGTAAGGTGTCCCTAATGGCCCAAGAATATCTAAAAATGAATCCCCCGGTTCCATCCGGTTGATCATCGCTGTGCTCATGCCCACTTCTTGAATGATTAAAGTAATTGTTCCTTTGGCTCGGTCAAAATCGGCAATGGTGAGCGGAATACGTTCCGACCGTTCACTTAAACGCACCACCACGAAATGGCCCGGATGGGCTTTGGCCGCTATTGCCGGAGCTTCAATTACCAGCTTTACAATACGCGGGGCCAAGACCGTCTTGGTCAACACTGTCAAGTTTATCACCTCAAAACAGAATTATTCAGCTGTCTATTAATATCAAAAAGTTAACTAGTTTCAAATATAAGTAAGTATAACACAAAAAAAATAAAGAGGGCAACCCTCTAACATATTTGTAAACTTGAATTCATCATAATACGTTTTAAATGTCGTTCAGCAGTCTTCAGGTACTAGCTGTCAACAAAAATAAACCAATGATCGCCATGGCCGCTTTATTGCAAAAACCAAAAATTTGCTCTTCTAAGAGAAGCATTCATAGTTACTTACAACTTCTGTCTCCCGTCTTCTGTATTCCTTATCATTTTTCATAATAATTAACTCCGAGGGATGATGAACTCCTCCAATCGGCTGTCGGCGTAGGTTAGCTTCCATTCGATTCGATCAGGAAACATTTCTGGTTTTAATGTTGCTCCGAAGTCAGCCAAACTAAAGGGAAGTCTAGTTTCCAAAGCTCCCTTAGGGCAGCTTTTAACACAAGCCATGCAGTCCCAACAATCCGCTTGATTTCTAATTGAACTCTTTTCGTCAGCATCGATCATCAGTAAATCTCCAGGACAGATGTCGACGCACCGCCCGCAACCATCACATTTAGCCTTATCAATTCGTAAGCCCATTCAAGTTCTCCTTTACTTTTAATAATAATTGACCAACCGTTTCAGCGCGATCCTTTAAATTGCATTCTTACTTTTTCTAAAGCCTTAAATATTTTATGGCTTCAAAAAGATTCAGGTGCTAACTACAGAAAACGGAAGCTCCTGATAGTGTTCATTCGATTTAACATCGAATGATTTCTTAACGCAACTCTATAAAACAAAATTTAATAGCGAATAAAAAAAGGCCCGGTTATCCCCAAGCCCTTTAATTAATGAACAGTTATCAGTAAACAGAAATCAGTTACCGGATTCTCCGGTGTTAGTAAACAGTGTAATGAAGAACGCTAATATTGAAGCCAAAATTATCGCCGCATGCGGAAGAAGGTGATAAATAGCGTTTAAACCCTCGCTGCGGAAGTAACTATCCAATTTCATGATACTAGTAAACAAGGTATAGTACATCCCGAGGATTCCGCCGCAAAAGATAGCCAATCCTACCAGAATCGGTGAACGGGGTTTGCAAAAAATGAAGATTAACGCCATAGCAATGATAAAAGCAGTCCCGAAAGAAATTAGCCAATAATAATTACCGGGAAGATTCATGGTGGAAACCATTTTAGCTCCAAATCTTTCAAAGATCGTGTTTAACAGGGAAAAAACAAAATAGAAACCAAGTAAGCCAAGGGTAAAATTGAGCCATCCGTTTTTATCCATTATTAGGTTCCTCCTCATTATTAGTTATTCAAAGTCATTTGGTTACTAAATTTGACGTCTTCCGATATTTTCCTCCTTGCCCGGGATTGATTATTGAAATTATCCTAAACCAATTAATATGAAACTATCCGATAAAGCTGTGCATTATAATACCATTTGCTAATTGGGCTACTGAAAGATTAAATCGAGAAAGGAATTCAACCGATAATCTCGAAATAGATTTTATTCTCATTCAAGGAGAGTAAAAAAATGAATAAAAAACTGGTTTTGAGCGGACTTACCATACTGGTAGTAATCTTAGCCGGTCTAACTTATTATTTTTATCCTTATGTCCTTTATCGTACTTCCAATTCCACTCCGGCGCCTGCCGAACCCATCAAAGAACCCAACCAACTTTTAAACCTATCCGGCTATCAAGATTACCTGAACTCCCTGGACCGGTCGAAA
>JBLNDC010000338.1:0-4183 GCA_050261255.1 Bacteroidota bacterium | reverse complement strand
TGAATGATACTTTAGCATGGGATTTAAGTGGGAAAAGAGATCCTTCCGATTGTTTAGATTTAGATCCTGAGAAACTTTATGAGACTTGTCCTGAAGTAAAGGAGCCACCAATCAATAAAGCATTGAATTAACTTCGAAAGCAGCTGCCTTCCACGGCAGCTTTCATTTTACGATATCGGGTTGTACCAGGTGCGGACTAGTGGTTTAAGAGGTTAGAATCAGGAGGGAAATCTTTCTGGATTCTAAGAAAATTATAGTTTCTATAAATAAAGAAAGTCTGATTTCCGAATGTCTACTCGATCCCTTGGCCCTTTAAAAGGGCAATCACCATGCTCTGACGCCAATTAAAGAACGTGAGGAATGATTATTCAGGCAACTAAGTTTGCATGGATGTAATACTGTTAAAACTGGACTGACTTACAGAAGCGACCTGTGTTCTAGGATGGGACAAAGTCATGAAGAGTAGGATGTTCGAATGACACTATCCCTTAAGGGTGTTAGCCGGGATTTGCAGGCTTTAAAAGTTGGCAGCGAAGCATGGTGGTTTTCCTTTTAAAGGACAAAGGATCTGGTTTTAGAGCTAAATACTTGGGCTAAATGGATAAAGAGTCATATCTGTTAGTCAGGGGTTGAGGTCAACCATGCGTGAACCTTTATACAACAAGAAATTTTTAAAGGAACGCGGTTTAGTTACAAACGGGTATTGTTTGCCCTATAATCCAAAACTAACGGCGCGGGCTAATGAATTAAGAGAGAATATGACTCCATCCGAACGTAAACTTTGGATGGAGTTCTTTAAAACCTTTCCCCTAAATGTAATGGCGCAAAAAGTAATTGACCATTACATCGTAGATTTTTACTGCCCCAAACTTTCTCTGGTCGTGGAGATTGACGGCAGCGTCCATGATTCAGAGGAGGCCCAAGATTATGATCGAGAACGGACTGATCTTTTAGAAAAATATAACCTGAAGGTGATTCGATTTAAAAATAAAGAGATTGAGGAAGAATTCAATAAAGTATGTATGATGATTATGGATGAATTCCATAAAAGAAACCATACTCACTAATTATATTTTGTTACATAAGGAGAACTTTCAAATATTCAGACTATTACCTCATAATTTATCAAAGTGTTTTAGACTACAAAGGTTGGTGGTTACCCTTTTAAAGGGCAAGGGATCGGGGTAGTTTATTGACAGATATCATTCTTGAATTACTGACCGAAACTAAACCATATGTAAATAGGAAGCAAATGAATGTATACTGGATTGAGATACATTGATACAGCAAAGAAGATAACCTTGTTAAAGACTCAAAGAAGCTTATTAAATGGAGTATCACATGGATCTGTTAATTCTACTTTTTAACGAATTTGAGACTTTGGATGTTTTTGGCCCGGTCGAAGTATTAGGGAAATTAGAGGACATTTCCAAAATCAATTTTGTATCGTTAAATGGAGGGCCGATAATAAGTTCCCAACAAGTTCCGGTGATTACTAATCCCATTAATTCATTTAAACAAGCATCGGAATACATCTTCTTAATCCCCGGGGGGGTGGGCACTAGAAAAGAAGTTGAAAATGAGGCCCTTTTAGAAACAGTTAGGAGATTAGCTAACGGCGCTAAATTTGTTTTATCGGTTTGTACAGGAGCGGCCTTGCTTGCCAAAGCAGGAATATTAGATGCTAAAAAAGCTACTACCAATAAAAGATCATATAATTGGGTAATTCAGCAGGGCTTAAATGTGAATTGGGTCAAAAAAGCGCGTTGGGTTAAAGATGATAATATTTATACATCATCGGGGGTATCGGCAGGCATCGATATGGTTTTGGGCTTTATAGCCGATAATTATGGAACTGAAAAAGCCGAAAGTATAGCTAACCGAATCGAATACATTTGGAACAAGGATAGCGCAGCCGATGTTTTCAGTTGAAGCAAAATAAATATCGTCGAGGTGAGAAAATGTCAGTTTCAAAAGCATGGGATTGGAGCAAAGAAACAAATTCGCTCTGGATGGAACCGAGTGAAGAAAGTTATTATTTATCAGAAAGATGGAAAAATAAATATCAGGAACTATTGGATTTTGGATCTGGGCTCGGTAGGCATTCGATATTCTTTGCCAAATGCGGATTTAAGGTTTCGGCTTTTGATCTGTCACGCGAGGGAGTTGAGCATTTACGAAGTTGGGCCGAGCGGGAAAAGCTAAATATAAAAACAGAAATCGCCGATATGCAAAACCTGCCTTATCCCGAAAAGTCATTTGATTGCATTTTCGCGTATCATGTTATTTCACACACTGATACTAATGGGATGAATCGGATTATATCCGAGATCAAGCGGATCTTAAAGGATGGCGGAGAGTTTTACCTAACCCTTTGTTCCAAAGAAACCTGGTCTTTTAAAGAAGCGGGTTTTCCTAAACTTGATGCTAATACGGTGATCAAAAAAGAAGATGGGCCGGAAAACGACATTCCCCATTTCTTTGTCTCGTTAGATGATATTTTAAGGCTGTTCAAGGAGTTTGAAATAATTAGAATTAGGCATACCGATGATTGCTATTTTGACGGAAAAAAAAGAAATAGTAAGCATTATTTTATTCTTGGAAGTCAACCAAGCGGGACGAATTCACCGGTCACTGCAATGACTAAGTGATGGGGTGAAGTAATTGGTTGTCGCAGAAGGTATTTTTTTGGATTCGATTTGACCTGGAAATGAAAGGAGAAAGCGAATGCATGTATTCATAGTTTATGCCCATCCCAGCGAAGACTCATTTACTAGGGCGGTGCGGGACGAATTCATCAGGGGTTTGGAGAACGCCGGAACACCTATGAGATTTCGGACTTATATAAAATGAAATTCAATGCTGAAATGAGTGAGGCTGAATATTTGCGGGAAGCAAACTATCGTTCCGATTTGCCGGTCGCAGCCGATGTTATGGAAGAGCAAAATAAAATCAACCGTTCCGATGCACTCGTCTTTATCTATCCGGTCTTTTGGACCGAGGCCCCGGCCAAACTGGTCGGGTGGTTTGATCGGGTATGGACCTATGGATTTGCATATGGCGAACGGAGCATGAAGCGGCTCTCCAAGGCGTTGGTGATCTGTATTGCAGGGCATACCCTTGAAAAACTGGAAAAATACGGGCATCTGGCGAGTATGAAAACGGTGATGTTGGGGGATAGAATCTTTGATCGAGCCGATGAAAGCAAAATGGTAGTACTTGACGGAACTACCAAAGCAAATATGGAACTACGCTCCAATAACTGGCCGAAACATTTAACGACCGTATATCGATTAGGTTATGAATTATAAATTATAAACCAAGGCCTTTTAGAATGTTTCCATCAGATTTTTAGGTTTTTAGTCGGGGTCTTTTCATGGTTTTTCCGGAAGAGCATATAATAGAGGCGAAATTCATTTCCTGAAAAACAAAGAGGATGGTGGCGGTTATGGCAATGGTTCTTTATATCAAAGCAAATCCTAAGAATGATCAGGATTCGCGGACTTTTCAGATTTCCGAACATTTTATCCAAACTTACCGGACGCTCCATTCCGAAGACAACGTAGTTACCTTGGACCTATACCGGGAGAATGTAAAACCCCTTACCGGCGAGGAAGTTGGATTGACCCATGCTCCTAAAACACCCGATCATCCTTTCCTTAAATACGCCCTCCAGTTTAATCAAGCGGAAAAGATCGTTTTGGCCGCCCCTTTATGGAACCTGGGAGTTCCCTCAATTTTAAAGGCGTACCTGGACTATGTGATGATCGCTGGAATCAATTTTAGGTATACCGAGGCTGGTCCGGAAGGATTATGCGCCGGGAAGAAAGCCGTACATATTACCTCCCGGGGTAGCGTTTATACGGAAGAGCCTTACGCCCAATATGAAATGGCCGACCGCTACCTAAGGACGATCCTCGGTTTCCTGGGGATTATCAATGTCAGGACCATCGCTGCGGAAGGTCTTGATATTCAGGGGGCGGATGTTAAAACAATCGTTGATCAAGCTAAAAAAGAGCGGAAGAAGTAGCGAAAATTTTTTAATCAGGTGAAATAAATTTGTGTGGCAGTGAGGGGGTTGTTGTAAAACTAAAAATTTTGCACCAGCCCTTTTCTATTTTTAGAATAATATCCGCCCATAACCGCAAGCTAAAACAAGGATATTGTGCAAAATAATCGAAAT
>JBLNDC010000337.1:0-6989 GCA_050261255.1 Bacteroidota bacterium | reverse complement strand
CAGCTTTGGCAATTTTAAGCAGTCTATCCGGGGATAGTTTCCGGGAAGCAATTGAAAGCGAAGATCACCGGGTACTGACCTCTGTTTCCGGTATAGGTCTAAAAACTGCACAGCGCCTGATTTTAGAGTTAAAAGGAAAACTGGGACGTATTTCTAAGGGTGGAACCGGGGATCCCCGATCAACTCCTCGGTTAATCAGCCCGATTGGAGATGCGGTCGATGCTTTAATCGCCTTGGGTTATCCCCAGAAGGAAGCGGCTGCGGCAGTTGACACGGTTTACAAAGAGGATAACGGCTTGACTACCCCGGAAATGGTCCGTCTTGCCTTGCGAAATTTGGGACGGAAATGAAGTAACTAGGCATGAGCCGTGAGGCAAGAGGCGCAAGTTTAATCAAAAATTAAGACGGCAGATAAGATCAATTAACCATGTTTTAAAGTTCATTACTCATACTTCGCACCTCGGGTCCCATACCTGAATAAACAGGAAAGGTAATCAATGGAAGAAGAACGGATTATCAGCGCTTTCAAGCAAGATATCGATTTCGAGTACGAGTTGAATCTCAGGCCGCGTAATTTCACCGAGTACATCGGGCAGTCGCGGGTTAAGGAGACCTTGGAAATCTATATTCAGGCCGCCAAATCGCGCCGGGAATCCTTGGACCATGTTTTACTTTACGGACCGCCCGGGCTGGGCAAAACTTCTTTGGCCCATATTATTGCCAATGAACTTCAAGTAAACTTAAGGATTACTTCGGGGCCGGCCATCGAACGCCCCGGAGACCTGGCGGCGATCTTGACTAATTTGGAACCAAAGGATGTGCTCTTTATTGATGAGGTGCACCGTCTCAATCGCAGCGTTGAAGAAGTGCTCTATCCGGCGATGGAAGACTTTGCCCTGGATATCATCATCGGGAAGGGGCCCAGCGCCAGGTCGGTCCGGATCGATTTACCACGCTTCACCTTGGTTGGGGCTACTACCAGAGCCGGATCTCTCACCTCGCCGCTGCGGGATCGGTTTGGAATTATTAACCGGTTGGAATTTTACGAGACTGAAGAGTTGCAGCAAATCATCACCCGTTCGGCCGCAATCTTAAAAATCGCCATTGAAGAGTCGGGGGCGAGAGAGATCGCGGGACGCTCCCGGGGAACGCCCCGGATCGCCAACCGGCTCTTAAAGCGAGTGCGTGATTATGCCCAAGTCAAGGCCGCGGGGGATATCACCGCTAAAGTAGCCGATCAAGCCCTGCAAATGATGGAAGTGGACCGCCTGGGACTGGACCGGATCGACCGGACGGTCCTGATGACGATTATCGATAAGTTTGATGGCGGCCCGGTAGGGTTGGATACGATCGCCGCTTCGATTGGGGAAGAATCAGAGACCATTGAGGATGTATACGAACCATACCTACTCCAAATCGGTTTTATCAACCGGACACCTAGAGGGCGGACCGCGACCCGGCTGGCGTATGAGCATTTTAATCGAGCCTATCGTAAATGCCCAACCGCTCAAAATGGATTATTTGAACCGGAATAAGGGTGCTCTTTGATGGAAAGAGTAACCTAAGGTGTTTTGGAGGTAAAAGCGATGAAAAAAATAATACTCCTTTCGCTATTAAGTATTTTGTTTGTCGGCGGCAATTGTTGGGCCGGTGATTTTCCGGTTCGCTATGGGACGGAAGTAAAAAATGTCTTTGAACCTATCAACACCAATGGCGATTTGGTTATCTCCGATGAAACCATAGATGTCGATTTGCATTTTATGATGTAAGTGCTAGGAAGGATTGGTGCTTTTCCATGTCGATGCTTCTTCACACCTGCTGCGGGCCATGCGCCTGTTACAGTACTAAACGATTAATGGAAGAGGGTTTGCAGCCAACCCTCTTTTTTTATAATCCCAATATCCATCCTTATCAGGAACAGAAGCTGCGTTTGGAGGGGTTTCGGCAGTTGGCCGAATACCGTAAACTTCCGACTGTGGTTGAACCCGGATATGAATTGGAAGAGTTTTTAAAGGCGGTGGCGGGTGACCCGCCAAACCGTTGTCAAGAATGTTACCGGATCAGGCTCTCCCGGACAGCGGCTAAAGCTAAGGAATTAGGGTTTGAACTTTTCGGAACCACTTTGTTGATCAGCCCCTATCAGAATCGGGAGTTAATCTGTGAAATCGGTCATGGTCTGGCTGAAGAATACGGCCTGGCTTTTCACGACGAAGATTTTCGCCCCGGTTTCCGGGAGAGCCAAAGTATCGCCAAAGAGTTAGGGTTATACCGGCAGAAGTATTGCGGGTGCATTTATAGCGAGAAGGAACGGTATTATCGGGAAAATATGGGCTAATCGATATCATTATTCGTGCTCGTGCTCGTGCGCGTAATGTAATCGGTAAGAAGAAGAATTAACTGACGATTACGAGGACGAGCACCGCTACGCTGAGCACGAGTACGAAATGAAACATGTGGATTAGTAACTGGGAAACAAATGATAGAAGGTAAAGAATTGCTATTGCGAATTGTCGCAATGCTATCGAAAATGACTGCTATTATCGATAAAACACAGAAAGAGGAAAAGGAGTATATATCCAATATTTAACATAAAGAAATCGTTAATAGGTAGGTTTTTTCGGAATTCGTGCTCGTGCTCGTGCGCGTAATCGTAATCGAAAAAAGTTAATAACGATTACGAGGACGAGCACCGCTGCGCTGAGCACGAGCACGAAATGAAAAAAGGAAGGATGAATAATGTTCGACCACGAAAAACTTGATGTTTATCGTTTGAGTCTGGAATTTACATCTTGGGCTTATTATTTGTGTAAGGGTCTAAAAGGGGCGGAACGATTTATTCGTGATCAGATGTTACGGGCTTCACAGTCGATTCCACTAAACATTGCAGAAGGTAACGGGAAACGTTCAGGACCAGATCGACGAAGATTTTTTGAGATTGCGCGGGGCTCTGCTTTTGAATGTGCATCGATCTTAGATATTCTTTTAGCGTGTGGATTAGTTACTGAGAAACAAATGGTTGAGGGTAAAGAATTGCTATTGCGAATTGTCGCAATGTTATCGAAAATGACTGCTATTACCGATAAAGCACAGGAAGAGGAAGAGGATTATATATCCAATAATTAACATAAAGAAATCGTTAATAGATAGATTTTTTCGGAATTCGTGCTCGTGCTCGTGCGCGTAATCGTAATCGAAAAAGTTAATAACGATTACGAGGACGAGCACCGCTGCGCTGAGCACGAGCACGATGAGTTACCTACTTAAACTGCATCCGATAAAGCTGAGCGTAAATTCCTCCCTTAGCCAACAAGTCTTGATGGCTTCCTTCCTCGGCGATGCCGCCATCGGTTAGGACGATAATCCTTTGAGCGTTACGAATGGTAGAAAGACGATGGGCGATGACAAAAGTGGTCCGGCCCCGGGCCAAAGACTCTAAAGAATCCTGGATTACTTTTTCACTCTCATTATCCAGGGCCGAAGTCGCTTCGTCAAAAATAAGGATCGCCGGATTTTTCAAAAATACCCGGGCGATGCTCAGGCGTTGCTTTTGGCCGCCCGAAAGTTTGATGCCCCGCTGGCCGATGTCGGTGTGGTAACCTTCGGGTAGTTCCATGATGAAATCATGGGCATTGGCATTTTTCGCCGCAGCTACGATTTCCTCCTCGGTAGCGTCGGGTTTGCCGTAACGAATATTCTCCAACACCGACCCGGCGAAAAGATAGACATCCTGCTGAACAATACCAATATTTTTACGGAGGGATTTCAGTTTGATCTCCCGGATGTCCCTGCCGTCCAACTTGATGCTGCCGGAGGAGACCTCGTAAAAACGGGGGATCAAGCTGCATAAAGTGGTTTTGCCTACCCCAGAGGTGCCGACTAGGGCGATGTATTCGCCGGCTGCTACTTTCAAGTTGATCTGGGATAAGATTTCTGGGGTATTCGGATTATAGCGGAAAGAAACATCTTTAAATTCGATGGTTCCTTCGACTTGGGCCAGTTCAACCGCTCCTTTGGAGTCGACAATATCGGGAGCGATGGAGATCACTTCATAGAAACGGTCAAATCCGGAGAGCCCGTTTTGAAATTGCTCGCCGAAATTGATCAGTTTTTTAATTGGCTCAAGAAAAACATTGATATATAATAAAAAAGTCAATAAATCCAAGGAATTTACCCGGCCTTTCCCGATAAACAAAGCGGCTGCCACTACCAATACCAGATAAATCAGAGAACTGAACGCGCTGATGCCGCTATGATACCGGCCCATATAGCGGTAACTATCCTTTTTACTGTCGACATAGCGATGGTTGTTTTCCCGGAATTTTTCCATCTCCAACTCTTCATTGGCAAAGGATTTGACCACCCTGACCCCGGAGATGCTGTCTTCGATCCCGGCATTGATGACCGCAATCCGCTCCCGGTTTTTCCGGAAGGCCTGCCGCATTTTCCGGTTATAATAATAGGCGAAATAGACCATTAGGGGGATAAACGAGAAAACCACCAAAGTTAAGGGGATGTTGATCTGGAAAAGAATAATAAATGAACCGATCAGCTTGGTCAGGGAGATTAACAAATCCTCCGGCCCGTGGTGGTACAGTTCGGTGATCTCAAAAAGATCATTGGTGATTCTGGACATAATCTGGCCGGTTTTTTGATTGTCATAGTAATTGAAGGACAATTTTTGAAGATGATTAAAGATTTCATTCCGGAGATCGTATTCCATCCTGGCGCCCATTACATGGCCGTAGGAAGTGATAAAGTAATTACAGCAATATTCGACTGCGGTTAGAAATAACATTAGCAAGACCAATTTCCAGATGGTCGCGGTGGCCAAGGTCAGGTCGGCCCCTAGTACATCTCTGGTTATATACCTGATTATCAAGGGAAATACCAGATTGATCCCGGCCGCTAGCAAAGCGCAGCCCAGATCGGCGCTGAACAGCCCTAAATAGGGCCGGTAGTAAGATAGAAATTTGGTCAGTTTCCGGCTCATCGTTGTGGTCCCCCCGGTAAAATTACCTTATTAATATAGATTACCATGGTTAATAATCCCAAGCAAGCATAAAAGGTCTAGTCTACTTTGCCCTCCAGCATATTAACCTAGTCTTGGAAAGGGTTTTCAAAGTTAAGGGATTGGCGGTCCATTGAAGACCGGGAATGGAAGAGTAAAACAATAGTTTTAATTGATAAATACCGGTCTTCAATGGTAGAATAAAAGTAGTTTGTTTAAGGCGTAAAACAAGGCGAAGCATCTCATTTTAAGTATGCGCCGGAATAAGGGGTAATCTTGAAGTCGTTTAATTTATCAAAACATCGTTAACTAGAGGACTATTATGGAACAAATGGGTAAATTGGTAATGATCGTCGGCGTTTCAATCCTGGCCCTAGGCGCTTTGCTTTGGCTGGGCGGCAAGGTTCCCGGGATTGGTAAACTACCGGGAGATATCATGATTAAACGGGGCAACTTCACTTTTTATTTTCCATTGGCGACCAGCATTCTTTTGAGTATCATTCTCTCAATTATTTTAGCTTTGTTTAGGAGAAGGTAATGGGCCTTTACCGAACTAAGGCTGTCGTCCTGCGCAGCCGAAATCTGGGTGAAGCGGACCGGGTTTTAGTCTTATTCAGCGAAGAATGTGGCAAATTTGAAGCGGTAGTCAAGGGAGCGCGGCGGCAACGGAGCCGTTTCGTCGGAAATACACTACCCTTCAATTATTTTGAAGGTTTATTTTTCACCGGTAAAAGTCTGGATAGTTTAAGCCAAGTTGAATTGGTGCATTCATTTTCCAGGTTGCGCGAAGATTTGACTAGGTTCGCTTATGCCAGTTTCTGGGTAGAATTAATCGATGGATTCCTGCCCGAGGGGCAAGAGGCGGGAGAACTGTTCCGTTTTTTGCTGGCAGCCTTTATAGTATTGGAAAAGGCCGGCGATGTTGAAATGGTCAATCTGGCTTTTTTGGCCAGGCTCTTAAAATACTTAGGTTACCAACCGGAGTTGAATTGCTGTACCTGTTGCGGGAGAATTCCGGAAACCAATCAATTTTTTTCAGCTGAAACAGGGGGCTTGATTTGTGGCGATTGTTCCGTTCAATACCGGGATTTAATACCGGTCAACCCGGAACAACTGAATTGCTTTAATCTCTTGGCCGAAACGGATTTGCGTGAAGTTCAGCATTTAAAAACCGGAAAAAGCGATCGTATCAAACTCTTCGCTTTGCTCTCCAATTTCATTGAGAACCGGTTGGAACGGCCTTTGAAGTCCCGAGTTTTCCTGGATAATTTAAGCCGTTAACGGGAAATCTACCGGTAACGTTATTAATTGCAGTTGCTATCAAAAGCAGAGGTGTAAATCCGTAATGGAAAATTTGGATAAGATCGATCTGGTCCGCAAAAGGATGAACGTGAATTACGAAGAAGCTAAAACGGCTTTGGATTCAGTTGGTTGGGACGTTGTGGAAGCCATTGTTAAAATTGAGAAGGACCAACAAAGCCGGAAGGAAGAATTCTTTGTTCGGGGCAATGAGTTGGTTGAAAAAGTTAAAGAACTTGTCAAAATGGGAAATGTCACAAAAATTCGGGTTAAACAGGATGATAAGGTTTTGGTCGAAGTACCGGTGACCGCCGGAGTAGTGGGAGCGGTTCTTGCGCCCCAATTAGCGGTGATCGGCGCTGTAGCCGCCTTGGTTAGCAAATGTACGGTTGAAATTGAAAGGATGAATCCCGAAGGATACCATTGACAGAAGATTGATGGTTTGCTATATTCATTATAAGGTAGGAAGCACAAGGTACGAGGCGTGAGGCAAGGCAAGAGGTAAAAGTACAGGTTAAAAAAGAACTTTAGTTAAGCAAGATTAAATGTTATCGGTTTCATTTTTTAACTCTTTTCTCATGCCTCATGGCTCAAGTTCATATACGGCTATGACGAAGAAATACCCAAGATCCATACTTTCAAAGAGAGCCGGGGGTGGTGGGAACCGGTATAGTGGATTCGG
>JBLNDC010000336.1:0-4004 GCA_050261255.1 Bacteroidota bacterium | reverse complement strand
GACTGCGCCCCGAATTGCGCTAGCTAGCTTAATTGCCTATTTTATAGGCGAATTCAGCAACAGTTATATATTATCCCGGTTAAAAATCTTTACCAAAGGCAAATATCTTTGGGTCAGGACCATCGGTTCCACTTTGGTTGGCCAGTTGATTGATTCCCTTTTATTTGTGTGGGTAGCTTTCGGAGGCGTTTGGGAAAATTCATTAGTAATCAGAGTCTTAATCTCCAACTATATCTTTAAAACCGGGTATGAAATTTTAGCGACCCCGTTGACCTATAAGGTTACTAATTGGCTTAAAAAGAGGGAAAATGAGGACCATTACGATTATAAAGCCAACTATAATCCGTTTATCTTAAAATAGACGTAATTTCCCAACAGGAACCTCACCTTGAATAGTGAATAAATCCTCAAATAAGCGTAAGGGAAAAGGAATAAAGTTTTATCCCAAGACGCAAGATACTAAAAAATGGATGAGGAGGGATTGCTATGATAAGAATTCGTGTTCTTACCTTATTAACCGTAATTGGGTTATTATTGACCCTTGGGGGAGCGGCTTTAGGTTATGGAGTATTTGGCGCAACCGATTTAATGATTACTCCTTCGACCGCAACCCTTAACCCTAATAGCGCCGGTTTTGCCCTTGACTTTGCCGAAGGGGATGTGACCTTCTTTAACCTTGACTTCGGCTTAATACCGGATTTGGAGATTGGATTGTCAGTGATGGATGTGGACGATGATCGGCCTTGGAGCGATGCTGACGAAACCTTCATCACCCTGCGCGGCAAATACCGGTTGCTGAGCGAAACCGCATCTGCTCCGGCATTGGCTATTGGGATCCAGGACATCGGTGAAGAAGAGCTGGATGTTTCTCCCTATTTGGTAATCTCTAAAAATCTGGGACCGGATTTGGATGTCGACGGTTATCTAGGAGTTGGGGGCGGACAAATCGATGGCATCTTTGGGGGCTTAAGTAAAACCTTTAATATTAGCCCCGCTCAAAGAGGCGGCAATAATTTGTCCAAAATCCAATTAATTTTAGAGTTCGACTCCGACAACATGAACTTCGCCAGTAAGTTTCATATCGGGCCCCGTACTAAAATCAACTTTGGATTTTATGATATGGAAAACTGGGTGATGGGAATAACCTATCGTACTGGGAAATAGGATAGGATAATTAGGGTAAACGATTTTGCCCCGAATTCTAAAATAGAACCTTACAGTTGAATTTAAGCACATTGCTCCGAAATAAATAACCTTTTTAAGGTTATTTATTTTTTTAAATGGAAGAGGTTTAAGTGTTAAGGTAAAGATTATGCTGTTAATTCCGATATTAAGTTTAGGGATTGTTTTTCTAATTATAAAAGATTACTTAGGCAAGTTGAAACCCACCTCAACTCGCCTTTCTATCATGAAGTTATACTGTGAATCGTGTCAATAGAGAGGGAAGGCGGATCAAGGGGGAATACAAAATTTTTGTTCAATTTATTATTTTATCATTTGAAACCTTGGAAGGGGAATCACCTTTACAGTTCATTATGGAATAAAGCTGGACAGATGATGAGGAGGGTTTTTATGCCGACGGACAAGAATGCGGTTATTATTTTAATTGCCGATGATGATCCCGATGATCGTTTACTGATTAAAGAAGCTCTAGAGGAGGCAAAGTTAAATAATCCGGTTCATTTTGTAGAGGATGGAATTGAATTGTTAGATTATTTAAAAAGGGAAAACAAATACCGGGATCTAGCCGGGAGCACTCTCCCCGGGTTGGTCCTATTGGATTTGAATATGCCTCGTAAGAATGGAATTGAGGCATTAGAGGAAATTAAAGAAGACCAGAAGCTCCGTGCGATACCGGTTGTAGTATTTACCACTTCCAAAGCTGAAGAGGATATTTTACGTGCGTATCAATTGGGGGTTAATTCATTTATTACCAAGCCGATCAATTTTCAAGGCTTGTTGGAGACAGTTGAAATAATCTCGCGATACTGGTTTAATATTGTGGAATTACCAGGCTAATTGTTGGGGGTCCAGTAATGGTGGAATATAAAATCAAATTATTGATCATTGACGATGACGAAGATGATTACTTTATAATTAGGGATTTACTATTCGATATTAAAGAAGTTAAGTATGAAACTAGTTGGGCCAGCTCGTATCAGTTGGCGCTCCAGGCCTTGGAAGCCAACAAATTCGACGCTTGTTTACTGGATTACCGTTTGGGGGAATATACCGGTTTAGATCTGCTTCAGGAGATTATGGCCCGGGGATTTCGGATTCCGACTATCTTGCTGACCGGTCAAGGAGACCATGCCATCGATATTGAAGCGATGAACGCCGGGGCCTCCGATTACTTGGTAAAAGGCGAAGTAGGGCCGGTTATTTTGGAACGGTCCATTCGTTATGCGATCGAAAGAAAAAGGATGGAGGATGAGCTTTTTAACGAAAAAGAACGGGCTTTGGTTACGTTGGCTTCGATTGGGGATTCGGTTATTACTACCGATAATAATTTTAAAATCATTTATATGAATCCGGAGGCTGAAACGATAACTGCTTGGAAAAACTACCAAGCCCAAGGCTTACCGCTTCTTCGAATCTTAACCATCATCAATGAAATTACCCGCGAATCACTTGGTAATCCGGTAGAAGAGGTATTAAAGAAAAATAAGACGGTCAACTTTCCCAGTCAAGCTCTGCTCATTAATAGGGAAGGACTGGAATATGCGATTGAAGCTACCGCTTCTCCGATTCGAAATCGGGAGGAGGAAATTATCGGGATTGTAATTGTCTTAAGAGACGTTACTCAAACTCGGGAATTAACTAAGAAAATTTCATATCAAGCCAGTCACGATTCATTAACCGGGCTGGTTAACCGGGGGCAGTTTGAGGAACATTTGGCGCAAGTTTTAGATAGCGCAAAACAACAGAACTTATCCCATGTTTTATTTTTTATGGATTTGGATCGTTTTAAAATAGTTAACGATACTTGCGGACATTTTGCCGGGGACCAATTATTAAAACAGGTAGCGCAATTGCTTCAAAAATATATCAGACATTCCGATGTATTTGCACGACTGGGCGGAGATGAATTCGCGGTTATCCTTGAGAATTGTCCGTTAACCAAAGCCCACGAGATCTCCAATAATATTTGTCAAGCCATTAAAGATTATCGTTTTACTTGGCAGGAGAATCAATTTTCGATTGGCATCAGTATTGGAGTTGTCGAGATTAACACCAGCAGTATTAATACAGACCGTGTCTTAAACAATGCCGATGAAGCATGTTATATCGCCAAAGAAAGCGGAGGGAATAAAGTCCACATCTATCGTGGAAATGGAGAATTAACCAAACATCACGGCGATGCTCAATGGGTCCTTGATATCAACCGCGCTTTCGAAGAGAATCGATTTCGACTTTTTTATCAACCAATTGTGCCAATAATTGATAAAAACGGGATTGATCATTATGAAATATTGATTAGAATGTTGGACGAAGAAGGAAATGTGGTATATCCCAGTAGCTTTTTACCGGCGGCGCAACGATATAAATTGATGTCTTCCATCGACCGATGGGTGATTAATACTTATTTTTCATTTTACGCCTCCAATTATCCAAAGAAAGCTAATAAATCGGCTTTTTGCAATATCAATCTTTCAGGACTGTTCCTCAATGAAGAATTCGCTTTGGAGTTTATCGAAGACCAGTTTAAGCAATACCAGGTTCCACCGGAATCGATTTGTTTTGAAATAACCGAAACCTTAGCGATTGCCAATTTTGACAAAGTAATCAAATTTATTCAGAAATTAAAGAATATCGGCTGCCGTTTTGCATTGGATGATTTCGGAAACGGTTTGGCAACCTTTAACTATCTAAAGAACTTACCGGTTGATTACGTTAAAATTGACGGTTCATTCGTAAGGCACATGGTCGATAATATGATTGATTCGGCAGTTGTTGAGTCTATTAACCAAATTGCGCATCTGATGAATATTAAAACGATTGCC
>JBLNDC010000335.1:0-3769 GCA_050261255.1 Bacteroidota bacterium | reverse complement strand
CTTTAGTAATTACAGCGAGGCGTGGGGTCAGGCCAATTTCGGAGTTTATTTCCTCAACAGTTTAAGATATACCTTTGCGGTAATGGTGGGAGTTTGGATTATCTCCACCATGGGAGCGTATGGTTTTGCCAGGCTAAAAATACCTGGTAAGAATGGGATATTCTATATTTTAGTTGGATCATTGATGATCCCGATTCCCGGCTCCTTTATCCCATTGTACCTATTAATGAATTATTATCATCTCACCGGCACCAGGTTGGGATATATTCTCCCGGTGATCAGTTCCGGACTTGCCACCTCGATTTTTATCTTAAAAAGTTTTTTTGAGTCGGTCCCCAAAGAGTTTGAAGAGGCGGCTACCATAGACGGGTGTGGTAAATTTGGGATTTTTTCACGAATTATGATTCCTCTGTCCCGTCCTGCCTGGACTACGGTATTGATTTTTACCGCCTTATCAACTTGGAACGATTACCTCTGGGCTTTAATAATGTTCAATCGAAAAGAGTTAATGCCGATTCAGGTAGGACTAAGAGTTTTTCAAGGCCAATATTTCACCCGGTATGAGATGTTAATGGCCGGGACCGCAATTGCAGCTATTCCAGTAATAGTCCTTTATATTTTCTTTCAAAAGTCGATCGTTTCCGGGATCATGTCTGGAGGTATCAAGGGATAATCGCGTATTTTGGCGTTTTAGATCAAATTAATGTCAGAATTGATATAGCATAGAAACGATAATTTATGATATAATCCCGAATCGGGAGTTCAGCCATTTATAATAGGTCGTAAGAAATTTTTGGAATGTATGTGGATAATGAGACTATTTTCTTGATTCATAAATTTGATAACCATACTTTGCCCTTTTCCATTCATGATTTAAGGGTGGAAAAGCATCACCGAAATTCATTTCGAATTGATCCGATTTCAACCAGCTATTTCTGAAATTGTTTTTGAAGGTTGGTGAGGGAGATGTATATTGATCGGATTCGGGTGTTAATTGCCAATAATCTACCTCGGACTAGAGAATATTTAACCATGGTTTTAAGCCACGAACCGGATATAAAAATTGTGGGTTCCGTTGGAAGCGGCGCTTTAGCCGTTGAACAGGCCTTAAAGTTAAAACCGGATGTGGTTTTAATCGATATTGAAATGGAGTCATCTTGGGATGGGATTAACGCCATCCGGACGCTGGCCAAAAAGGCTCCAAATGTGCGCTCGGTGGTATATACGCATTTAGCAAATGATGAAGCTATTTTCGCCGCTTTTGAGGCCGGCGCCGTTGACTATCTAATCAAGAATTCTTCGGCTATTGAAACTTTAACAGCCATCCGGGCAGCCGCTCAGGATCAAACCGCCATCCGACCGGAGATTGCCAGATTGATCCGGGATGAGTTCCGGGCTCTTCGATCGGAACGGGCCATTTTAGTATCTACTTTGAATATTGTCTATAAATTAACCCCAACCGAATTAGAGTTATTAAAGCTGTTTGCCGAAGGGAAAACCAAGGATCAAATCTTGGCCATGAAACATATCGAAGCTTCCACGTTTCGGACCCATGTTGGAAATGTATTAAAAAAATTCAATGCAGGCTCCGTTCGGGATGTGGCTGTTCAATTAAAACATTTAGGTATATTTGAAACTTTTTTCAGTGAAAATTATTAATCTATAGCTCGGATAAGCTTCACTTATTTCGATAAACTTATTGATTTCAAAAGGAGTAAATCATGGCAACCTTGAAAGACGTAGCCAAAGAGGCCGGTGTATCAGTAGGAACGGTTTCCCGGGTACTTAACAATTCACCAAATGTGTCACCGGAAAAACGGGCTTTAGTTTTGCAAATTATGAAACAATTAGACTTTCAACCTAACTTTATGGCGCAGAACCTCAGCCGTAAACGGTTGCAAACCCGAGAATTGGGATTGGTGGTTACCGGAATCGATAATCCAGCCAACGTTGAAGTAGTCAAAGGAGCAACGGAGGAAGCTATTAAACATGGTTACCTAGTAATGCTCTGTACTGCCTGGACCACTCAGGAAATTCGAAAATACCTAAACGTATTTATCCGGCGTCAGGTGGAAGGGGTCGCTATTGCTTCATATATGGATTCACGGACTTTAACTGCCATCCAAGGCCTGCAGAACTTGGGAGTGCCCTTGGCCATCTGCCGTGACGCCGAATGGCCGTTTGTCAATGAAGAAGCGGATCGGATGCGCATCGCTACGGTTGACTTTGAATCTACGTCCACCTGCGAACAGGCCGTTCAATACTTAATTGGATTAGGTCATAAACGAATCGCGGTAATCACCGGGAATGCCGAATTAAATGAGAGCGATCCCAGGTTAATTGGTTATAAAAACGCCTTGGAAAAGGCGGGTATTGAGTTTGATCCCAGGCTGCTTTATCGGGGGGGGTCAGATACCATCATGACCGGCGTCAATTCAATGCAGCAAGTTTTGGCCACCAACCGGGATGTAACCGCCATTTTCGCCTTTAATGACTTATTGGCAGTCGGAGTTTTTAAGGCGCTTCAAGAAGCCGGGTTAAATGTGCCCGAAGATATTTCGGTTATCGGCTTCGATAATATCTTGATGAGCGGTTATCTTAATCCGGCGCTGACAACGATCAATGTTCCTAAATATGAAATTGGTCGTGCCTTAGTTAAGCAATTGATCGGGATGATCCAAGAAACTCCTCCTGGACATGAGTTTCTATCTACCAATTTTGTTGTGCGACAATCGACCGGATTTGTTAAGAACAATTAAATTAGAAAGGGTCGAAAAACTTGAAAAAAAGCCCCCAACCCCAAAAATGGTCTTTTCTAAACCAAGATGGAAACTTTACCCTCGACGATCCCCATCTTATTAACTATCTTTATTTTCCCCTAGCCAATGAGGATGGGATATTAGCCTCGATCACCCCTACCTTAGGCGGAGACCTAAAATTAAACCAGCATACATTCTTCTTGACTCCGGTATCAGCGGAAGACTTACATAACTCCCGTTCCACCAGAAACTTTTGGATTTACAATGAAGCTTTTGGCCCGTGGTCGGCTACGGGCAATTCAGCCCGGCAAAAATCTGAACATTTTGGGGAAGAGAAGGAACAAGTCCGGTTAGAAGCGGGTTTTTTATGGCATCGTTTAATCCGGGAAAATGAATCCCTGGGGATTACCTCCGAGATTACCAGTTTTGTTCCGGAAACGGATCAAGTGGAATTAATGCAAGTAAAAATAACCAATATCAGTAAGCAAACGCTCCGTATCACGCCGACTGCAGCCATTCCTATTTACGGACGGTCTGCCGATAATTTACGGGACCATCGCCATGTAACTTCTTTATTAAACCGGATTGAACTCACCCAATATGGTGTAGAGGTTCAGCCCACCTTTTTCTTTGATGAGAGAGGGCATAAGTTGAATAAAATTGTTTATGCGGTCTTGGGAGCGGAAGCCGGAGGGGAGCCGCCAATCGGCTTTTTCCCAGTGGTTGAAGAATTCATTGGTGAAGGAGGAGCACTCGATTGGCCGGAAGCCGTGGTTAAAAACAGAATCGACTTTCAAGCCGAAGGAGTGAACAGCGGCGGTTATGAAGCCCTTGGCGGTTTACGCTTTCGGGATGCGATTTTAGAGCCAAATGCTTCTCAATCATACATTATTATCTTGGCCGTTGTTGAAGGGCCAAATCATACCGGTGCTTTGGTGAAGAAGTATGCCAATAGGGCTGCTTTTGATTCATCTTTGTCCCAAAATCAAAATTTTTGGTGTAACAAACTC
>JBLNDC010000334.1:0-7699 GCA_050261255.1 Bacteroidota bacterium | reverse complement strand
CCATAAATAAGATTTCGGCGATGGCCGGAAAGGGGACCGCTTCCCGGGCGGCGGTCATTGCCATTAATAGATCGGGAGGGATCATTTCCTGATGATAATTTACGATTGCGATGTAAGTTGCCGGCATCATCAAGGCGATGAAAATAGCGGTAGCCCGGATAAAGCGGATGAAATTGCCGAAAGGCCATCGTAAATAAGAATCTTCAGCCGAATGAAGGAAGATGGTGAAAGTTGTCGGTATGACCAAAGAAAAGGGGCTATTGGCCATCACTACTCCGATAAGCCCTTCGCGGATATAAGCCCCGAGACGGTCCGGACGCTCGGTAGAGAGCATTTGGGGAATGAGGGATTTGGGGTGGTCTTCCAAATACTCTTCCAAAGTTCCGGTTTCCGGAATAAAATCAACCGTCTCTGAGACGCTTTGGATACGGAACTTTACTTCTTCAACCAAATTGGGGTTGGCTATATCCTTGACATACATTACAGCCACCAGTGTCCGGCTGCGCTTACCGACCCGAAAGATCTCCGTAATCAGTTTAGGATCTTTCACATATCTTCTAACACTGGCGGTATTAGCCCGAAAACTTTCGACAAAAGCTTCTTGCGGCCCCCGGACTACCGGTTCGTTGTTGGGCCGTTCCACTCCCCGGTGTTCCCACCCCTTAGTCTCAATTACCAGAGCTTGGTCGGAACCATCGATCAACAGGGCAGAAGAACCATCCAACACTCCGTCAACGACATCCTTCAAAGAGTTTGTCTTTTGAATCTGATGTCCCGGGACCAGTTTTTCATAGGCGATGGTGATTGGGTCTTTGCCGCCGTCGGCTTCATCGGGGGCGAGGACCATTAAGGGCTGTAAAACTGCAAAATTTTGGGTATTTCGATCGGAAAGACCGTCTATATATATTATTAGGGCTTTCCGATTCAGGCTTGGAATCAGGAAATCCCTGACCACGATGTCTTGGTTGGTTGGCAGTTCAAAGACTTTTTCTAAAAGCGCTTGGTTTTTAGCTAAGTCCTTAAATAATGGTTCCGGTTTCGGTTTGTTAGGTTCCGGCCTTTTCCAAGATTCGTTTCCCAGCGAAAATTGTCTTCCTCGAGCTCCAAACCGGAAAATTTTTTTTAGACCGCTCCAAAAATTCATTAACTAACCTCCATATGTGGATAGTATTAACTATTTGAGTCTGAACTATCATACTAGTTAAAATAATACGGATTAAAAAAGGAGGGCCTTCCAATAAAAAAATTGAAAAGCAAGCCTTTAAACCCCGGAAGTAAAATCGGGATCATCGCCCCGGCCAGTCCGGCAAAGGAAATGGCAGTTATTGAAGCCGGCGTCGCAGTGTTGGAGGATCTGGGGTATCAAACCGTTTTGGGAGAAACTGTCCGTCCTTTAAACGGTTATTTGGCAGGGAGCGACCTGGAGCGGAGGGCTGATTTAGAACGGTTTTGGTGGGACGACTCAATTGAAGCGATCTGGTGTTTACGGGGCGGTTATGGAAGCGTCAGGTTGTTACCCGACCTTTATCTGGGGCTAATCGAAAGAAATCCTAAAATATTGATTGGTTTTAGCGATATCACCGGGCTTGAATTGGGGCTCTGGAAGCAAACCGGATTAGTCACATTTCACGGCCCGGTTTTAACTTCTTTAAGAAATGAATTTTCAATTAAACAAGCAGTTAAAATACTCAGCGGAGAAATGTTGGGCGAGACGCTTGCCTGGCCGGAAAATAAAACTTCAAATTATGTTGTTATTAAACCGGGAAAAGTCTCCGGCCCCTTATTAGGCGGGAATCTGGCTCTGGTAAGTTCTTTATTGGGGACCAGCTATTTTCCGGATTTGGAAGGAGCTCTGTTGTTTTTGGAGGAAACCGAAGAGCCACCATACCGGATTGACCGAATGTTGACCCAATTAATAACTAGCGGGGTATTGGATTCGGTAGCCGGGATAATCGTCGGTCAGTGCAATCCAATTGAAGGGAAGGCGGAAGAAGATTTAATCAATGTTTTCGTAGAAAGGTTGAGTAAATTGAAATGTCCGGCAGCTTACGGTTTTCCAATCGGTCATATCCCGGAACAATGGACGCTGCCACAGGGGGTTATGGCTGAAGTGGATCTGGAAAAAGGGGAGTTAACTTTGGTTGAAAGTCCGTTCCGGAACTCAAAAGTCGGGGATTAGTACTATTCTTTGGTTCAAACCACCTTGACGGGCTTCCGCATATGCTTCTCTGATCCGGCTCATCGGCATGGTTTTAATAAACGGCTCGATTTGGATTACTCCTGTTAGCACCATATTTAGGACTTCCGGGTAATATTGGGGTAAGCAAGCCCATGTGCCCATCACCTCGGCATCGAGGGCCATCAGCCGAGACAATGAAAGTTCGTTTTTATGGAGACCAAAACCGGCAACAATCAATTTGCCGATGGCAGGCAACAATTCCCACGCAATTTCCTGGCCTAAGGCGGTACCGGTCCATTCGAAAACTTTCCAGCCAAAATCATGGGGCAATCCTTTGCCCCGGCAATAGGCATAAAATTCATCCCTGACGTTCCGGGCGGATTTGCCTTGACTAGAGATGACATGGGTCGCGCCATATTTTAGGGCCCTTTCTAGCTTTTTCCGATTGCGAGCGATGGCGACCACCTCTTGGGCGCCCAGAGCGGCGGCGGATTGGGTTGCATAGACGCCTGCATTTCCGGTGGCGCCGACCACAATTACCATGTCCCCCGGCTGGATGTCTGCCCTTTTGGTTGCTTGATATGGGGAAGCTACGGCATCGGCGATTACCGCCAAGTGAGAAAGGGGTATCCCCTTCTTGGCTTCGACATAACATAGGTCGGCTGAAGGTACGACGATATGGCTTGAGTTACCACCATAGATACCCATTGTGTATCCGGGTATTTTCGCCGCCAGACAACGGTTGCCCCGTCCGGCTTTGCAAATAGGGCAATTATTACATGGCATTACGGCGGGAACGATTACCTCTTTTCCGACGAGTCCGGGATCGCCTGCGATAATTTTTCCGCTGATTTCGTGCCCCAAGGTCTTCGGGAACGCTGTCGGGACGTGGCCGTAAAATATTTCAAGGTCGGAGCGGCAGATACCGCAACCGGCAATTTCGACTAGAACTTCACCGGATTTAAGATCGGGAACGTCGATTGTAGCCCGCTCCATTTTTTCGGGGGCAATCATTTGCCAGGTCTCGATTTTATTTGATTTCATTGTTATGATGAATTCCTTTATAAACTTAGTTTGTTACTTTATCGACCAATAAGTGGGATGAAATATTAAGCTTATCCCAAAATGAAGGTGATATCTGACATAAGAATACCCACTGCCTTTTCATATGTTCAATTTCAAGATGCATTGCGGTTTTATAGAAATCAAGAATCTCAGGTTCATAAAAAGTGTGACGATTGGTATAACTTTTAAAGATCGATGTCGCTAGAGCGATACCGCTAACCACGGCATTGGATTAATGGGAATAAATGAAATAAAGGTCATGGAGAAACGCCAGAAAACCAGAACCTCCGCTTCAGCCATCCCGGCGATGACTTTAGCCGATGGCCAACTTCCCCCCCAAGCAACCATCGCTGAAATCATCAATATGAAAAATCCGATAGTATCCTTTTTCCTTTCGATAGCGGTATTTTTCAGCCCTGGTTGCATAATCTTATCCTCCTTGACTTTAGTCAGATTTAGTGCTTCATGATTAGCCGTGATTTATATATTTTCCCAATTATAGCTCTTTTCCGCCAATTATGGAATAGCTGTTATACTCGGAAAAGAACGTACGTTATTAATTGACAAGGGGTCTCTCAATTCCGGCACAATCTAAAATTTTAGTTAACTCATTTACAGCACTTCTTCCCTGGACTGCTACATATTACATTAAGCTTTTAGTGAATAGCAAGAGGAATATTTAACTTTGTCGCGAAATTAATTGCAATGAATTTGGAGTATAATATCCATATAAATTGAAATAAGTTTCTAAACTAAGACTTGCATTACTGAAGCCGAATGCAAAAGGATCAAATTCGTATTAATTTCGTCCTATTACAGCTACAGCTCTTATAAGTTGACTTAAAGAAATTAATTTTATCAGATTCGGCTTTAGGAAACTGATGGATATTAGAAATTTAATTCCATAGGAACGAATCGAAGATTATCTCGTTTAAATATTCGGCGAGAATGATTTTGGGAAGGAGCGTTTTGGATTTGAGAAAAATTACTTTGATTTTAGTAACCTTATGTTTGCTGTTGGGAATCCAGTTTGTGGTTTACGCAGAGACTGAAAAACCTCTAAATGAAGTGACGTTGCTCGTCACCGACGGAGGGTTCGGCTCGGCTAAGTTTAACCTTACCGACAAGTTCAGCGTCACCGGGGATTACGAAGATGAACTCCTCAAAGCGGGGCTGCGGTATGATTTTTCCGAACGGTTCCGGATCAAGGCCGGCCAAATTTACGATGACAATCGTGAAGATTCATTCACCTACGGTGGCATTGATTTTGTTTTGCCCTTCGGCAATAATCTGAACATTTACGGTTTGTATAACGCCAATTACCGCGGCGAAAATTGGGATAATTACGAAGTGGCCTTAAAAATTCAAATGTTTAAAAACCATTATATTTATGCCGGAGTCAGCGGCGATACCGGCACTGGGGTGCCTTTAATGAAGTATAACGAAGAGCGCCATGAAGGGCCTCACATGTTCCTAAGGGGAGACTTTAGTTGGTACTGGAAGAAGTTCTCCCTAAGTCTGAACCCACTTCTCTATGTCAAGGGCTATTTCTATCACGATTATACTTTCAAATATCATCTGAAAGAAAATGCTAATATCATTTTGAATGTTAATAACTTCGATTATAACGTTTATAGTCCTGAACCCGGGGATATAAAATACCTAGCTGGTTTAGAGTTCAAATTCTAATTCCGGAGGAGGTTTCGGATGCGCCGCTTTTCAAGGTTGGCAGTTTGGATCTTACTCGTTGTGCTAACGATTGGGTTAGGGTGGTTAATCTTCGATGATTTACAGCTGCGCAAAGAAACCCAGCGACTCAGCAAGGAGCTTCAAAAAAATCAGGAAGAAATCGCTGTCTTTTTCATTCAATCCACCCCTACTAATTTTTATCTAAAACCGGTGATCATTAAAATCAACCGGGAAGGGGATAGGCATCAGAAAGCTTTGGAGGCATTATTTTCCGGCCCGCCGGTTGGTTCCAACTTAACTCCGGTTTTTGTTCCGGAAACCAAAGTACTGGACTTTAAACTCAATAATGGATTGGCCATCGTCAATCTTAACCGATATGCGACCCAGCTAAATGTGGGCGCTCAGGGGGAGTATTTAGCCATAGCTTCAATCGTCAATACCCTTACTAAATTTCCAGATATTTACCGGGTCAAAATTCGGATTGAAGGGAAAGAAGTGGACTCTTTAGCCGGACATGTCGATTTGACCGCCACTTTTGAATATGATAACCGGGTAGTGGCGCTGGATTAATTATATTACTGTTCCCTGACAACCGATCACTGGATAAAACCCTTTCATACTCTCGAGAGGGTTTTTTTATTTCGTCTCCAAAAACCGGCATTAATTTGGGGTTTCATTAATAAGTTTACTGACGGAGGGTATTAACGATGGTCATTTTATATTTTAAAAAACAATTCATTCTGATCTTCTTCTTATTATTGTTTATCACATGCCCTATAGTAATATGGTACCGTCTTTACCAACCGGTGGTGACCGATACGTACAGATTGAGGCCGGAGTTTCCACCTTTAATTCTATTGCCAGGATCGGACCAAGGCCCGAAAGTTTATGCTACTGCCGCTATTTTAATCGAATCAAAAAGCGGGGCGATCTTATATGCTAAAAACGCCGATTTGCGTAGAGCCCCGGCTAGTACCACCAAGATAATGACGACGATCGTCGCTTTGGAAAAGGGCGATTTAAATAAAATAATCACTGTTAGTCCACGAGCAGCCCGGACCGGAGGCTCGACCATTCATCTCAAGCCAGGAGACCGTTTGAGTTTAAAAGAACTTTTAGAAGGGGTAATGCTCCGTTCGGGAAATGACGGGAGCATGGCGGTAGCCGAAGGAGTTGCGGGCAGTATTCAAAATTTTACCGAGTTAATGAATTTAAAAGCTAAGGAAATCGGCGCTGTGAATACTAACTTCCGTAACCCCCACGGTTTAAGAGCTCCGTCTCATTACACCACGGCCTTGGATTTGGCGTTAATGGCCAGATATGGTTTGGCAAACCGGTTTTTTGCCAACTTAGTTAAGAAAAAAACCGCTTTGCTTGAATGGGAGGAACGCCGGAAATCAGTGGAAGTTAGGAATACCAACCGTCTGTTGTGGTATTTGGAGGGGGCTGACGGCGTAAAAACCGGGACTACCAATGAGGCGGGACATTGCTTGGTGGCCTCGGCAACCCGCGACTATAAACAATTGATAGCTGTGGTGTTAAATTCCAGGGATCGCTGGGGAGACTCCCAGCGATTGTTAGAATATGGTTTTCAAGAATTCGATATTCTAAAAATCGCCGCTGCCAACCGGGTAGTTGCTAAAATAAAAGTTAAAAAAGGATGGCCTCGGAACGTGAACTTATATC
Organism: Bacteroidota bacterium; assembly: GCA_050261255.1. Taxonomy (GTDB): domain Bacteria; phylum Bacillota; class UBA4882; order UBA8346; family UBA8346; genus JAAYHS01. The sequence continues at coordinate 1,080 of JBLNDC010000334.1, read as the reverse complement.
CCCGTTCCGATTTGGTAGCGGTAGTTAGAAAAGGCGAAATTAAAATGGTGGCGCCTAAAATTAGGATCTTTAAAAACCCGGTATCCGCTCCTTTAAAGCCTGGGCAGATCTTGGGAGATATCGGTTATCAATATCGCGAGCAACTAGTAAACAAGGTTGATCTGATTAATCTTAAGCCGGTGCGTAAAAGTTGGTGGTTTTGGTGAACCCGCCAAAGAATAGACTAGGCCCGCTGCCTATTATTCCGGGAATAGCAGCCACTTTTGTGGGAACAGTAGTGGGAGCGGGGTTCGCGTCAGGGCAGGAGATATACAGATTCTTCAGTATTCAGGGATTGCAAGGTTTTTTGGGTGTATTCTGCTCAATTTTTTTGCTGGGCGCTTTCGGGGAGAAAGTATTCCGGATCGGGTTAGCCCTTAAACCCAAATCGTATCAAGAATTCTTCAATTATAGCCTGGGGCCGGGTTTGTCGGGAACAGCCGACCTAATGATTTCGATTTTTTTAATTATTTTGGTAGGAGTAATGTTCGCGGGCTCAGGAGCGATATTTAAAGAAATTGGATTAGGCTATTGGACCGGGATTGGGCTCAGTATGATAATAGTTATTTTTGTTTTATTTCAAGAACTCCCGGGTTTAATCTTTGCGAATTTGATAATTGTGCCTTTAATGTTCACCGGCGCCTTAGTTGTTGCAATATACGCCATACCAAACCGTTGCGCCGATTTCTTGTCGAATACCGCCGATTTTAGTTGGATTCTTGCGGCGGTGCAGTTTTCTTCCTATAATCTAGTCTTGGCGATCCCGGTTTTACTCTCACTTTCCAGAAAATATCCTTGGCTAACTCATTTAAAGTTAGGCGGTTGGTTGGGCAGTGCCGTTCTGGGGGTAATGGCCGGATTAATCCATTGGTCAATCATCTTTCACCTTCCACATTTGCAAAAAAGTCCGTTACCAATGATGGACCTGGCCCAAATAGCCGGGAATGGGGTGTATTGGGTGTATGCAGTGGTGCTATGGTGTGAAATGCTAACTACTTTACTGGCGGATATCTATGGAGTAGCACAACGTCTAGTGGCTGC
>JBLNDC010000333.1:0-5298 GCA_050261255.1 Bacteroidota bacterium | reverse complement strand
AGGAACATCCGCACTCCGGAAAGCAGCACGTACACACCAACAGCCATGGTAAGGCCCAGATTCAGGCCGTACATAATATAGTTGGCCTTCCCTGCCTTTTGAGCGACAATTTCCGGTCCGGCGATTAGAATAATGACGAGGTAAATGAAACCCATGATGATACTGTATGCAACCACTGAATCCTTAAAAATCGAAAGCCAGCCTGAGAGTTTAAGACTTTCGGCGCTCTCTTCCTTCTTACCGAAAAGTTTAGCAAGCTGTGTAGTGATAATACCCGACACACATAAGTTATGCCCCAATGTAAGCGGGGTGTCGCCAAGCATGGGGGCAAGGAATTTGCGGAGCAACGACGGAAACAGCCACCAGTAAACCGCGCAAGTTAAAACAGCGCTAACGAAAAGAGCCAAGCCGGTGAGTCCGCCTACTTGATAAAGGAAAAACGTGATGAATGCGGAATCGCAATAGGCAACATGCCCGGTAAGAAAAATCGTTTTGATGGGGGTAATCTTTGCCAGAATAAGATTGACGACCCAGGCGGAGATCATGACCATTGCGACATTACCCATGTTGATGACATTGAGTTTGTCAATATAGGCGTATACGGCGGTCCACATATCGGTGCTTACGCCCCCAATGCCTATTTTCGTTGTAAATATTTCAATAATGCTTTGGGATGCATTTTTAAGTTGACCAGCGCCAATGCCTAGTATCATCATTCCGACAATCGCCTTAATGACTGAAATCAAAGTGGTTTTAGCGTCTTTTTTTAAGAAAATACAGCCTATCAGAACGACTACACCCATAAAATAAGCCGGAGTTTGGAAAATCTGAGTGACAAAAAAGTTAAAAACCGATGTTAAAACTTCCATCTTTTACCCTCCTATGCTTTTAAGCAGATATTTTTGGGTTAATGCTTCCAGTTCATTCAGGTCGAAGTAGTTTACAACGGGCACAACTATGATGTCTTTCACGGACGACGCAACCTGAGGCGCAAGCGCGGAGCTTGTATATATGGCATCGAGTTCAACTCCGCATATGCCGGAAATGTCATAAACCTCAACTGATGTATCCAATCCCATTTTGCTGAAGGCGCTTTCGAGATTCATTTTCAGCATCATGCTGCTACCGGCTCCGAATGTGCAACAAACGCCAATTTTATACTTTTTCACCGTATCCCCCCTTTCTGACATCTATTTCACAAACCTCCCCTAAAAGTAACGCGTGAATATAGCTTTCGCTCAGCGACTCAAGGAACTCTGCAGTCTCATAGCAGTCGCTCAACGTTTCGCCCACACAAACAAGACCATGGTTTTGCAACAACACTGCCTTTTTATCTTTAAGGTGCTCCAGAATCAACCGGTTGCAATCTTCGCTGTTCGGCATAGCAAATGGGGCAATATCCACCGCGCCCCCGCAATGAAACTTCATGCCGACCGTAATGAAAGGGAGCGGCCTGTTGGCAAGGCTCAACGCCGTCGCATACTTGGAATGGGTATGTATCACAGCGCGGATATTCGGATATGCGCTGTATATGCCGAGGTGAAAATAACTGTCTCGCGAAACGGGCGATGGCTTTTCTACAAAGCTCCCATCGGTCTTCATAATATTGATGTTTTCTTCAGTCAGTTTACAATAGTCCAGCTTACTGGGGCTGATTAAAAATTGGTCATCGTTTAAACGGTACGAGATGCTTCCTTTGTTTACACCCTCCGAAACTAAACCGTTTTGCTTCAATTTATTAGCAGTCTCTATGAATTCTAGCTTCAGATTTTTCATACCGGTTTCCTCCCTTCATTCAGTTAAAAGTGAAAATATTTCGTCCGAAGCGCCCGCTGTACGCAATTTCTCAACCTTTTCCTCATCGGACAAAACCTTGGTAAGGTCCTTTAATGCGCGGATATGCGATTTGTTATCGATGGACGAAAGCCCGAACAATAAGTCGACTGGATCGTTCTCGGGGTGCCCGAAATATACCGGAGTCGCCAGCCTTAAAAAACTGATCCCGATTTTATTGGCTCCCTCCGCGCTTCTCGAATGTGGTAAAGCGATTCCCTTTCCGATAACAATGTAAGCGCCCATCGATTTAACAACATCCACCATGCTTTCGACATACTTTTCCTCCACACAACCGCCGTTTATCAGCAGCTTCCCGGCCTCCCGCACCGCTTCCTTCCAATCGTGGGCAGGAAAGTCAAGCTCAATCATTTTTTTATCCATTACATCTTTGAGCATCTTATCATTTCCTCTCTCTCTTTTTTCGTTGACGATGAGTGAATATTCCTCACCCAGCTCTTTAATGAGCCGGTTTTTGTCCAGTATCACACAGTTTCTTTCCAATATTTCCATAAGTCTGTCGATATCGAGTACTCGGTTGAACCTACGCTGAAAATAGGGATCCAGTAAGAGCTTGTCTTTTTCGCTGATCATCGGGCTTACCTTGAACACACGTATCGAATCATGGCTAATATCGACGGTGGAGAGTATATAATCAACCGGGTGCTCTCCCAGAGCTCGCTCTAATTCGTAATAGGCAACCTTAGCAACGATATTCACCTCATAGATGGATGTTATCCGAGCCGTAAGAAGATTGCATGTGCCCACGCCGGAATCGCAGACTATCAAAATATTGGGCCTTATTTTTTCATTATGTCTTTCTTTCTCGATGATAGAGGCAAAATAGATAGCTATATAGCCGATCTCGTCCTCCGGCAATCCGGCACCGATTAATCGCTCGATATCTCCAATGCTTCGTTTAACGGCATTAAATACGCTTGGATAATTACTTTTTATCTCTTGCAACAAAGGATTTTTGAGATTGATCTTATTTTTCACCCGGTAAATGGCCGGGCGAATATGGTGAACCAAATCGTTATAGAGCGAAACATTGCTTGAAAAATCGACATTTAAGCCGTTTCCAACCTCCTGAATCAACCTGCAAATAACAAGCTGGAATTCGGCATAATTTTCGGCTTTGTCAGGACAGGTCATACTAGTATCATTACAGCCGATAAGCCGAATCGCAATATGCCCGATTTCCTCGATTGGAAACCGGATATCAAATGTCTTTGAAAGATTACGGGCCAGTTTATATGAAGCTTTGAACTCCAGAGATTCGAAAAGACTTTCCAGTTTCCGTCGTTCGATCGAAATGATCTTATCATTACTGATACGATCGATGGCCAGTTCAATCCAGGATATGACAAGTAGAAACGATCGATCGGTGAGTTTTCTACCTATTGTATCCTCAACCGCCCGAAGCTGGTTGTATATACGCTCGGTATCCTCAAAGCGACGGGTTTTACAAATCCGGTTGCATGTACAGATACTTGCTTTGTAGTAGTCTGAGACATCATAAATACACGAAACGTCCGTATACTCCATATAGCTGTTGAGCGCAAACTCCCGTATCCCGCACTCATCACCGGTTAGTCTAATACCATACCTGGAATTGGAAACTATATCAAAAGGCAAGGCCTGAATTTTCCCACGTAACCGATTCAAATCATTAAGCATTGTTCCCTTACTTACGCCGAGCCGCTCGCAAAGTGTGGCTATCATGATATAGCCGCGTTGCTCCATAAGTAACATATAAAGAGCATGAATCCGTTCCTCCGGTGTCAAAATAACATCTTTTGCTTCGATACCGGAAAGGGAGTTTAAAAAATCGGACAACTTACTATCTTCAACTCCCAAGCTTACGCATCCCTTATGGCAACGCTTGAGGGTCGGCAACTGATTTGACTGAAGAAAACAATCGATGCTGTTTATATCGTTTTGGATGGTTCTCACGCTTACTCCAAAGCTTTCAGCAAACTGTTTAATCGGAACCGGCTGTTCCGCCTCTTTCAACGTTTCCATCATTTTCATTTGCCTGTTGCTGATAATCATCTATTGTAATCCCCCTATAGAGCAAGTTGAATAGAGACACTTGATACGGGTTTTTTAAAAATTATGGACTTTTAGGCATTAGTTTCGTTTTTACTAGCTTTTTTATTTTTTTTAATTATAACAACAAGCTTCTATCAAGAGAAGACCAAATCATTTCGTAATAATACGCGAAAAAAGTAATTTTCAAAACCGATAAAACATTTCCGCTTATTAACGGACTTTGTAAACTCAATGATTTTTCTTCGTGTTTGAGAGCGAAAGAAATTATTCTTCTCAGTTGGTAAGCTTATTGTTATAATTTATATAATCAAATTTACATTTTTTATAAAACTAATGTAAATAACTTTAAATAACAAATTTCTATAAAATATAATCAAATTGGAAGGAACGATTAATTTGAAGGTCACTTTATTACTTGAAAACAACAGCCTGTTTTGTCGTTATTTAAATGCCGAGCACGGATTCTCAGCGTGGATCGAAGATGAAGATATTAAAGTACTATATGATTTCGGATTTTCCGATAAATTCATCAAAAATGCAGAAGCCCTCGGAATAGACCTACGGTTGGCGGACTATGTAGTACTCTCTCATGGACATAAAGATCATTTCGGCGGCTTGAAATATCTGATGAAATATTACAAAGATATGGCCATGCCAAGAAAACCCATTATGCTGTTCACACATGAAGACATTTTTATAAAAAGATATAATTTTATCAAAAATGGACCTTCGGGTCTAGATGTCAGCCGCGAAATGATGGATCAATATTTCGATGTGAGAATCACTCCCAATCCTTTATGGCTAACAAAAAACCTCTGTTATATGGGCATAACCGAACGGACCAATGATTTTGAACACATAGTTCCGCAAGTCCCAAAAAAGTTTAAAAACGGTGAATGGGTTGACGATGTTGTCGATGAAGACACGCAATTCGCGTATAGGCATAAAAACGGCGAAGAAGTAAGCGTTATAGCCGGCTGCGCCCATTACGGAATATGTAATATAATGGAGTACGCTAAAAAGCTTACCGGAGCGACCCGAATTAATACCTATCTTGGCGGTTCACATCTTCGGATCGATGAAGTCCCTCAATCTCAAGTGGATAAAACCTGTGAATATGTAAAAGAACAAAAAATAAAGACCTTTTATATCTGTCACGATACCGATCTCCATTGTAAACTAGCCTTATGGAATATAACGCCTAGTAAAGAAGCGGGGGTTGGGCTTGTTGTAGAATGCGTTTAATATGCAACTATATATGTTAAAAGGGGTTAAAGCTGCTATGATCGGATGATTTATCTGTAAATCGGCTAATCCCTTTTGGAACTTATTGTTATTGGAAACATTTAAAAATATATAACCAACCTCTTTTTTTCAATACTTGGACCAATAAAAAAACGACCAATCCGA
>JBLNDC010000332.1:0-3712 GCA_050261255.1 Bacteroidota bacterium | reverse complement strand
CTTAGAAAACTATTAACAAGGGTTTTCCAATGTCAAATTTCGTTCATCTTCATGTCCATACTCAATACTCTCTTCTTGACGGAGCGGCTGAGATTAATCAACTGCTGCGTAAAGTCAAGGAATATGACATGCCTGCGGTGGCTATTACTGATCACGGAGTAATGTATGGCTGCTTAAAATTTTATCAGCAGGCCTTGGAATGCGGTGTAAAACCGATTTTGGGTTGTGAAATATACGTGGCTCCCCGGAGGCTAAACGATAAAGTGGCCAAAGTGGACGACAATCCAACCCACTTGGTGTTGCTGGCTGAGAATAATGAAGGGTACCGTAACCTACTAAAATTAGTTTCCATCGCGCATTTGGAAGGGTTTTATTATAAGCCCCGGGTTGATCTGGAGACATTAAGGAGATATTCGCAAGGGTTAATCGCGTTATCGGCTTGTTTAAACGGGGTCATAGCCCGGTCACTCACGGAAAACCGGATCGAAACGGCAAAAAATTTAATCCTTCGCTACCAGGAGATCTTCGGTAAGGATAATTTCTATTTAGAACTTCAATACCAGCAATTGGCTGAACAACGCAATGTTAACCGCCTGTTGGCAGGACTGGCCGGGGAATGCGGAGCGCCGTTAGTGGCCACCAACGATGTTCATTACTTGAATCGTGAGGACGCTACGGTTCACGATGTCTTACTTTGTATTCAAACCGGCAAGACCGTGGATGAAACCAATCGGTTGAAATTTGCGACGCCGGAGTTTTACTTGAAAAGCCAAGCGGAAATGGGCGAGATTTTTCTCAATTATCCCGAAGCTTTAGCAAATACGGTCAGAATTGCCGAGCGTTGTAATGTCCGGCTGGAGCTGGGGAAGTTTCATATGCCCGAGTATCAAATACCGGAGGGTACCGGTCCGGAACAATATCTGGAGGATTTATGCCGTCAAGGGATTAAGGAGCGGGGAGTAGCCTGGGATGACGGACGGGAGGAGCGGCTCCGGAACGAATTGGGTGTCATTAATCAAATGGGTTTTCCGGGATATTTTTTGATAGTCCGGGATTTCGTCACTTATGCCAAAGAAAACGGGATCATGGTTGGTCCGGGCCGGGGTTCAGCCGCTGGGAGCTTAGTCGCCTATTTACTGGGAATAACTGACCTCGATCCGATCGAACACGGATTGCTGTTTGAAAGGTTCTTAAACCCCGAACGGGTTTCCATGCCTGATATCGACATTGATTTTTGCTACGAACGCCGTGGCGAAGTAATCAACTATGTCCGGAAGCGTTTTGGGGAGGAACGGGTAGCCCAGATAATCACTTTTGGAACTATGGCAGCTAGGGCGGCCATCCGGGACGTGGGCAGGGTTTTAGGATTGCCTTACGGCGAAGTTGATCGGGTTGCAAAGCTGATCCCTCACGAACTGGGAATATCAATCGCCGAGGCCCGGAAACAGTCGGAGGAGTTAAGTGATTTAGCAAAGACTCATCCTAAAATTGATTACCTGCTCTCAATCGCCGAAAAAATCGAGGGTTTTCCAAGGCACGCCTCGACCCATGCCGCCGGGGTCGTTATCTCCGGAGAACCGCTCACCACGTATTTGCCATTATCCCGTTCTAATGAAGATGAGGTTATCACCCAGTTTCCCATGGAAGATGTCGAGGCCTTAGGCCTGTTAAAGATGGACTTCCTGGGTTTAAGGACTTTGACGGTGCTGCGGGACGCAATGGAATTGATTCGGCAAAACCGAGGTCTTGAAGTGGATTTAGCCAAGATCCCGTTGAACGATGAACTAACTTATCAAGAACTCCAGGCAGGACACACTTTGGGTGTGTTTCAATTGGAGAGTAGCGGGATTAGAAGAATTTTGGTCCGGCTCAAGCCGGATAAGATCGAGGACCTTACGGCGTTGATGGCTTTATACCGCCCCGGCCCTTTGGGCAGCGGAATGATTGATGACTTTATCAAAGTCCGTCACTGCCAAAAGTCCATCGATTATATGGATCCCTCCTTAGAGCCGATCTTAAGGGAGACTTACGGCGTCATTCTTTATCAGGAGCAAGTCATGCGGATCGCCAGTGAGATCGGCGGGTTTTCCTTGGGTGAGGCCGATTTGGTCCGACGGGCCATGGGCAAAAAAAAGCCGGAAGTGCTAATGGCCATGAGGGAAAGGTTTATCAATGGAGCTTTAACCAAAGGCCTTTCAAAAGAAAAGGCGGCTGCAATCTTCGATCTAATGGAGTATTTTTCAGGTTACGGATTTAATAAATCCCATTCGGCGGCTTACGCTTTGGTGACTTACCAAACCGCCTATTTTAAAGCCAATTACCCCCAGGAGTATATGGCGGCTTTGCTGACGAGCGTGATGGGAAATAGTGATAAAGTTGGTTTATATATTGAAGAGTGCCGTAGAATGGGACTTCCGATCTATCCGCCTGACGCCAACTTGAGTATGGCCTCATTTGCCCCGGAGGGGGACGGAATTAGATTCGGATTGCAAAGTATTAAAAACGTTGGGATTGGGGCGATCGAAAAGATTATTAACGGGCGTAAAACCGGTAAATATCATTCGTTGTTCGATTTTTGCGCCCGGGTCAGCTCGCAATTGGTCAACAAAAGAGTGGCTGAAAGTTTGATTAAGGCCGGTGCCTTAGACTGTGTAGGCCTCGGTCGAAGGCAAATGCTAACCGCCTTGGATGGAATTCTCGAAAAGACGGTAAAACGTAATTATGCCGCAAACCAGCTTTCATTGCTGGACGGTTTTGACGGCGGAGCAATGGAACCGGAGCTAAAAATGGCTCAAGTCGAAGAATTTTCCCAAAATGAATTGCTGCAAATGGAAAAAGAGTACCTCGGCATATTTATTTCCGGGCATCCCCTTGACCAGTGGCGCCGGAAATTTCTCCAAAACGGAGTGATGCCTCTGGCCGAGTTGGAGGAGGAACCTGACGGCAAAGAGGTATTAATCGGCGGGGTGGTCAGCGGCTGGCGGGTGATTTCCACCAAGAATGGTTCCCAGATGGCCGGTTCCCGGATTGAGGATTGGACCGGTTCCATCGAAGTGATTATCTTCCCCAGGCTTTACGCGGAGGTTAAGGATGATTACTCCCCCGATCGGGTGGTGGTCATCAAGGGCCGTTTGGAACGGCAAGAGGAAGGGGTAAAAGTTATAGCTTCTCAAGTGAGATGGTTGGGATGATTTTGGGTTCATGTTCCACATCTATCGTTCCGCGTTCCGGGTTTCGAGTTTCAAGTTCAAAGTTAGGTTGGGGCTGGGGGTTCGAAGCCAATGCTTCCGAGCTTGCTCTCAGGTCGATGCTACCAAGCTTGTTTTTCAGGTTCACCGCTGGGAGTTTTAATGGGGAACGTTGAACGGGGAACCAGGAACGAAACCTCAGACCGGAAAGTGCGAGAGGTGTAGTTATGAATAGTTATGCAGGTAATTCTTGCAGCCCATAGTTCGGCAGCTAAATTTTACCGGTTGCTCCGGGAGCTGAATAATCAAGGAGATATTTTTGTCGATAATAGGTAGCATTTTTAAAAAAAGATAAAGAGGGGTGATTAATTGAAAGTAATTAAAATGTTTTTAATTACGGCCATGGTTTTTACTATTCTAATCGCAACCAATTCTTTACTGGCGGCTGAAGAAAAATTAGTTCCACCGGAGGACTTTACATACTTCGTCGCCAGGGACGGGATAAAGATTTATTATCAAGAGTT
>JBLNDC010000331.1:0-2836 GCA_050261255.1 Bacteroidota bacterium | reverse complement strand
GGGACTGGCCCGTGGAAACCTCGGCAACCTTCGCACAAGCGAACCCGGTGCCAAATCCAGCAGGTATTCCTGGAAGATGAGAGGTTTTAATCTTTAACCTCTTTGAGAGGTTTTTTTATTTTCTTAAACGAGGTGGGTTGTTATGAAGACTTATGCGGAGATTAATGAGAAGATTCGTCAAGGTAAGGCTGTGGTTTTTACCGCTGAAGAAATTATCGAGGTTGTTAAGGAGAAAGGCTATCAGGCCGCAGCCAAGGAAGTGGATGTAGTGACCACAGCCACTTTTGGACCGATGTGTTCATCGGGAGCTTTTTTAAACTTCGGCCATTCCGACCCGCCGATCCGCATGGCTAAAGTATGGCTTAATGATGTTCCGGCGTATGCCGGTATCGCCGCAGTCGACGCATATATAGGCGCTACGGAACTTTCTGAGACTAAAGGCTTCGCCTATGGCGGGGCCCATGTAATCGAGGCTTTGGTCCGAGGCGAAAAAGTTCACCTTAGGGCAACCTCCTATGGGACGGATTGTTATCCACGGAAAGAGATCCGGACTTTAGTCGGTTTAACCGATCTAAACCAAGCCTATCTTTTTAACCCACGGAACGCCTATCAAAATTACGCGGTGGCGGTTAATTCGTCACATCGCACCATTTTTACTTACATGGGAACTTTGCTGCCGAATTTCGGCAATGCGACTTATTCAACTGCCGGAGAATTAAGCCCCTTGTTAAACGACCCTTATTATCGGACTATCGGAATCGGGACCCGGATTTTTCTGGGAGGGGGCATTGGATATGTAGCTTGGGAAGGCACTCAACATAATCCCAGTCAAAACCGGGATGCCAATGGAATACCTACCGCTTCCGCCGGTACCCTGGCGCTAATCGGGGATTTGAAACAGATGAAGCCGGAATTTCTTAGGGCCGCCCTTTTTGATCGTTATGGGGTGAGTATGTATGTAGGCGTCGGTATTCCGATACCGATTTTAGACGAAGCGATGTTGCGGCAGACCGCGGTTTCGAATCGGGAGATCCAGGCGACTGTGGTTGATTATAGCGTTCCGAAACGTTCTAAACCCAATTTCGGACAGGTTAGCTATGCTGAGCTTCGTTCCGGTTCGATTACGGTTAATAATAAAAAAATACCGACAGCACCCTTGTCATCGTTATATCACGCCCGGAAAATCGCTGGAATTCTTAAAGATTGGATTAGTAACGGACAGTTCCTTCTTACCGAACCAGTACAATCTTTGCCATTAGAAGCGTCTGTCAAATCATTGGAAGTATCTGAACGGGAGGTTTAATCATGGCTAGGAAAAAGATAGTACTCACTTTTCCCCCGGAATTAACCGAGTCGCCGCTGACCTATCATTTAGTAAAAGACTATGATCTGGCGATTAATATTTTAAAGGCGAAAATAACTCCCGGCGAAGAAGGCAAGTTAGTGTTGGAACTCTCTAACGGGGCCGAGGAAAAAATTGAGGCGGGAATTGATTATTTAAAGAAACAGGGAGTCTTCGTCGAACCGCTTAGTAAAGAGATCGTCCTTGATGAGGCAAAGTGCGTTCATTGCGGTAGTTGTACCGCGGTCTGCCATCCGAAAGCGTTAAGCATTACAGCGCCTGATTGGCAATTAAAATTCGATAAAGAACTGTGTATTGTTTGCGAGTCATGCGTAAAAGCTTGTCCCATGCAAGTTATCAAGGTGAGCTTTTAAATGCCTAACCGGGAAGAGACATACCGGAAACGGTCCGATGTCGAAAGGGCTTATCGTTCCTCGGCAGCGAATGATCTGTTGCAATACCGGGTGGTTGTTGGCGAAAGCGATCTCTGGATTCAGTCGGAACAAGATCTTAAACTTGAGGTAGAACAATATTTAAAGTTTTACCGTCGTCAGATCAAAGGTTATATTGATGCGCACCCCGGTTTTCTTGAAGCCTTGACGCCTTGGCCGGAAGATGCTAAAGCCCCGGAAATAGTTAAATTAATGATTCGGGCCGCCAATTTAACCGGTGTCGGGCCGATGGCTGCTGTAGCCGGAGCGATAGCGGTAATGGTAGGCAGAACATTTGACGCTCAAGTCCATCCCGAGTTGATCATCGAAAACGGTGGGGACATTTATCTCCGTTCTCGAAAAGAAAGAGTGATTGCGGTTTTTGCCGGTTTAAACTCTCCCTTCTCCGGTAAATTGGGAATATTAATCAAGCCTCAACTCGAAGGATGCGGTGTCTGTACCTCTTCCGGAACCATGGGCCCCTCACTTAGCTTTGGTAAGGCCGATGCGGTAATGGTTACCGCTTTGGATCCTGCCTTAGCCGATGCCGCCGCTACCGCTGGAGCAAATCTTGTCCAAAATAACTCGGATCTTCCTAAAGCCATTGATTTTTTACGGGATATTCCAGAGATAAAAGGCGCCTTACTCATCAAAGACCAAAAGATAGCAGTCTGGGGAGAAATTGAATTAATCCCAATTAACGTTACGCATTAATCAAAAGTTCTATGTCTTAAGCTTAATGTCGCAAATTTACCATAATTGCGACATTTTTTGTTCTTTAGAATATTGGTTAAACAGTGTTGGCGAGTGGATTTTGAATATTGTAATAATACCTTTGGTATTGAATTGCCGGTTTTATCGCCCAATCCGACAATTATTCCGGTTAAGCCGGCGCCATCATCAATTCGGTTGATGCTTCGGAATCAATCACTGAAAAAGTGAGATAAATTTTTTTTGTAATTTAGCATAATTAACATTTCCCTGGAACAAAATATGATAGAACCTGCTTTAGGAGGATAATTATATTTAGGAGGGAAGAAAATGCATGATAATGCATTAGCGG
>JBLNDC010000330.1:0-15575 GCA_050261255.1 Bacteroidota bacterium | reverse complement strand
TATCGGCGAACGGACAATATATTTGGTAACGGGGAAAAAAGAAAAATATTGAAATCGAAAACTATTTCGAGGATGAAAAATGAAGTTTCGAGTTCCGCGTTCCGGGTTTCGAGTACGATGTTGTTTTACTTTTTAGACAAGCTGGAAAATCGCCAAACACTGAACGCGGAATACGGAACGTATTTCAAGAGAAATAACGGGGTGGGAGGATGCCCAAAAAGGTTTTAGTTATCGATGATGAACCGATGATCGTGGAATCGGTTAGTTACAACTTAAAGCAGGAAGGCTACGATGTAATGACGGCGACCGATGGTGAAACCGGGCTGAAGTTGGCGGAGACCGGGGATTTTGATTTAATTTTGTTGGATCTAATGCTTCCCGGTATGAACGGGATGGAGATTTGCCGGACCCTTAGGAAAACGTCGGAGATCCCGATTATCATGTTAACCGCAAAGGAAGGCGAGATCGACCGGGTCCTCGGCCTGGAACTGGGCGCTGATGATTATGTGACCAAACCCTTTAGTATGCGTGAGTTGATGGCCCGTGTAAAGAGGGTCCTCAAACGGACGACCATCGGAACTGAAACGGACGGCGCTAAAGTGATCGGCCAAGGACAATTGATAGTTAATGGACAATTGCAGATTGATCTATTAGGGCATGAGGTTACGGTTAACGGAGAAACGGTCAATCTGTCAAGCAAGGAATTTGAACTGTTAAGGATTTTAGCCTCTCATCCGGGGCAAGTATTGACTAGAGAGCAATTGTTGGACCTGGTTTGGGGGAATGATTTTTATGGGGACATCCGGACCGTGGATGTTCATATTCGTTGGCTGAGGGAAAAAATCGAGGATGATCCGGGTAACCCGGAGTTTATCTTGACGGTCCGTGGAGTAGGTTATAAATTTAGAAAATGAAAAGAGGGACAGGATGAAATTCAGAACGCGGCTCTTTCTTTTTTATATTATTGGTGTCGGTCTGATGACGGTGGTATTGGCGGCGTATTTCATCAATTTTGAAGAAAATAGAGTACGGGCTACCACTGAAGCTAATCTGTTAACCCAAGCCAAATTAATAGCGGCCAAAGTCGCCGGGGATGGAATCGAAAACAGCCGGCTGTTAAGCAAAACTGTATCCGAGGCAGCCCGGGAGACAGAGGCTAGGGTTACGGTGATCGACAGTACCGGAAAAGTGTGGGGAGATTCCGCCGAGGACCCGGCCGGGATGGAAAACCACCGGGACCGGCCGGAAATAAGCAAGTCCCTTTCCGGGGCGACCGGAACAGCTAGGCGCCGTAGCGAAACCTTAGGACGGGATCTGATTTATATCGCTTGTCCCGTTAAAGCCGATGGCCGTATTATCGGGGTGGTCAGATTAGCCAAGGACCAACAAGAGCTGGACCGGTTTTTATTCCGGTTGCGCTTACTTATTATATTAAGTGTTTTGGGGGTCGCCCTTTTCGCTCTGTTTTGCGGGAGAATGACCGTCCGCCGTTTTACCGATCCCATTAATGAATTGCAAAGGGTGGCGTTGCGTTTCGCCCAAGGCGATTTAGGAGAACGGGTCCGTTATTTCGGCCGGGATGAATTGGCCGATCTGGGCATGGCCTTCAATAATATGGCCCGGCGTTTGGCGAACTCCTTCGCAATGCTCGAAGCGGAAAAACGGAAGTTGGAAGTAATCCTGGAAACTCTAAGCGACGGCATTTTAGTGGTTGACCGGGAGCTGAAAATAATGATGGTCAATGGGGCCGCCGCCGCAATTTTGGGTTTGGGCGCCAGGAACGTTCAGGGGCGCCCGGTTATGGAAGTAGTCTTAAACCACCATTTAGTCGATTTGATTCAGAACGTTAATTCAAACAACCAAGCTTGGGAGAGCGAATTAAACCTTTATTACCCCCAAAATCGGCAGTTACAGGTCTTTCTAGCCCCATTAAAGGATGAAACCGGGATGTTGGCCGGATCGGTAGTGGCGTTGCATGATATCTCCCAACTCCGCCATTTGGAAAGGGTCCGCCAAGATTTCGTCGGTAATGTCTCCCACGAATTACGGACGCCGATCACTTCTATGAAGGCAATGGCCGAAACGTTGCTGGCAGGCGCTAAAAATGATGAAGCGACCTTAGTCCGGTATCTGGCCGGGATTAACCAGGAGTGCGACAGACTGAGCAATTTAATCAAGGATCTTTTGGATCTGGCTAAACTTGACTCCAAGCCGGAAGTAAACCGGGAAGCTTTTGACCTTATTGAACTTTTAAAGGAGGTCCGGGAAAGTTTTTTACCCAATAACGGCCCTGCTCCGGAACTGACTTTGGACCTTCCCGCTGAAATTTTGCCCAAGGTATTGGCGAACCGGGGCCAGATCAAACAAGTATTGCTTAATCTATTGGATAATGCTTTTAAGTATACTACAGCTAATGGACAGGTCAGGCTGTCGGCTTGCAGAGAAGGGGATTGGGTCAAGGTGGAGGTGGCGGATACGGGTATCGGGATTCCACAAGAAGAGTTAAGCCGGATCTTCGAACGGTTTTACCGAGTGGATAAAGCCCGGTCCCGGGCAAAAGGAGGGACCGGTTTGGGTCTCTCCATAGTCAAACATATCGTGGAGGGGCATGGCGGCAAGGTCGAGGTGGAGAGCAGGTTGAATCAGGGATCAGTTTTTAGCTTTACGGTGCCGGCGGCGAAAAACACAAAAGATTAATTAAAAATGCGAATTAGTATACATGATCATTTCTACCGGTCATTTTCAAGTTGGTTCTCGTTTGGCGAGGAACAAATAGTTTAGCATCGAAAAATGCCGCCTATTATTTTAACAATATACCCTACCAGGAAAGCGGAGATGAATGTCCCCTCCCGTAAGCCTTTGATCGTACCTAAAGCAAAAAGGGAAATGATTACCGCAGTTATAACTAAAGAGCAATCAAAGAGTATTTTAACGATTCCAAATTCCTTACTTACCTTATCCGCAATTGCCTTTACAACCCCTTCCCCCGGATTAATAATGACATCGGCGGTAACTTGGAGATAGATTCCCCAAGCAAGAATGACGCATCCAAATAATAAAGCGCTGAGTTTCCCAACGTAACTATCGGGATTGACAGAGGCAAAGAGGGTCATTCCCAAATCAACGAATAAGCCCAAAAATAGGGCGACTAATACTTGTAAGAATTGGGCTTTAGGGAAATCTTTACCCTGGATAATGATTATAATGAAAAAAAACGAACAAGTAAGCAAGAAGTTAAATTGTCCAAAGGTCATTGGGAATATCATGCTTAATACATAGGCAACGCTTGATATAGGAGAAGTGCCCAAGTTTGATTTGGTGATTAGGCTAATTCCCAAGCCCATGAAGAATAAACTAATTATAAGCAGAAAATACCTTCCGATTAATTTGCAGTTTGACATTGACGGCATCTCCTGAAGCGTCATAATTGGAATAGACAACAATAATGGTAGATTTAATTTATTAAGTTACCAAACGATTAGTAACTTCTTACCCAACCTGCGCGAAAGCCACCACATAATTATGGCCATGGATTTTAGCGCATTTGGGACAGGTAGTGAAGTAGAAGTAATACTTTTGAATGCTCTCCCCCTTTGAAGTCACATATGTATCCATTACTTTTAGCCATTTGGGAACATCCTGATAAGGCCCATCAAAGACTTTGCTTAAAAAAGTCCCGGTCAGTTTGACGTTCACAGCGCCTGGAACTTCCTTGGTAACGGAGAGGTAATACTCGCATTTCCAAGGCGAGGGGTCATAGGCCAAGATTAAGAAATCCTTCAAGTCGGGAGTGGCGCCGGCTTGTTGCGCTCGTTCCCACATCCGGGAGATCGTCCGGTTGATTGAACCGGGCAAAGGTATATGAAAGATTTGCGGTATGGTATCCTTGATGGATAATTTTTCTTGCCATTGGTGGGTCTTTTCATCCCAGGGAGTGGTATCAAATTTGGGGCAACAGGGTTCGGGCGCGGTTTGAGTTTGATTCATTAATGTTCCTCCTTTTTGTTATCAGTTAATCTTTAAGTTTATCAGGTTGTAACTTTGTGACTCAGCAACCATACAATTAAAAGTATACCATTAATTTATGACAGCAGTATGTCATATTTAAGCAACGGTAGTATTGACAGTGGTATTTTTCTTTTGGTCTAATCTCAACCAAAATAGCAGTCCAAAACCAATAAATAAGATACTTATGGATATAACATAAATCAAATTAGGGTTAGATTGGTATAGATGACCGGAGGCAAGCCCCATTCCGGCGCTGGAGAAGGCGACCGCCGTATTATGGAGCGCATAAATTCCAGCCCGTTCCTTGCCTTGGGTAACCTCGGCCAGCAGCGAATCGTTGAATGGTTTCACTACTCCAAAACCAATAGCGAACAGGATTACCGCGATGATGGTCACCCCGAATTTAGCCGGAGGAATTGTAATAAACATGATTAAAGCTAATATTTGAAAGATTAATCCCGCAGCCATGTGGGAAAAGCGTCGTTCATGGGAGAGACGCGGAGTTAGAAATGAAAAGACCAATAGCATCATCAGGGCGTTTACGCCACCAAGAAGGGAGATGGCTGATTTATCAAGCCTTAAGACTTCCGTCAGGAATGGGGCATAGTAAAGGCTTTGAAAAGTGCCGATCGGGAGATAAGCGTTGAACAGAACGCTGATGGTCAAGGCGATGATCACCGGTTTCGTTTTTAAGGTTCTAAATATACTTAAATCAATTTTTTTCAGATTAATTGATTGATGTTTACGGTTCGCTTCGCGATCGTCAAGTATTGCTTGGCCGATCTTGGTTTCTTTGTAATAGTGGTGACGCAATAAAAACATAACAGCCATGCTAACAGTGGCAAAGGCTAGTAATATTTTTTCGCCGCTGATGATTCCTAGAGCTTTAATTAAGATACCGGCGAGGGGAGTGAAGAGTCCGACCGAAATGTTGATGGCGTTGATAAGGTTATAGGCTGATACTTGCTCCCGGACTTCGGCATCCTCGACCACCATTAGGTTAAATGATACCGCAGTAATTCTAGACATGCCGTTAACGATTTGAGCCAAGGCGAACATCCCAAAATTATTCGACAATAAATAAATAAGTATCGAACCGGGCCAAGAGATCATATCAAAAATCAAGGTGGTCTTCCGGCGGCCGAGACTATCGGTGATTAAGCCGCCGATCATTGAAAAAACGATGTTGGCCGCGAAGCCAATTGAAATTAAATACCCGAGTTGGGTATCGGTGATTCCCTGTTCCTTCATGTAGAGGCTAAGATAAAAGGTATATAAGACCCAGGGGATTCCCCATAAAGGTTCACAAATTACGGAAACGCGGCTGTTTCCCTTCAAAGTTTTAAAGGAATCGATGATATGGGCTGTTTTAAGCTCCGCTTTCATGGTTGTTAACTCCTTCCGGAACGATTATTAATCCGTCTTCGATTAGTTCCTTTAGTTTTAAACGCTTTTTTCCCTCGATTTCCAGGTCGGTAATCAACTGATAATCCCGTTTTAGGGAACCGATCCTGGCCAGGGAGCGCCCTCCGAACTTGCTGCTGTCGGCGAGGATAATCACTTCTCCTCCGGCGTTGATCATTGCTTTTTTGATTTCAGCCTCATCAAAAGTGGTGCTCCATAAATTGAAGTCCAAGGAGATGCTGCAGGGGCCGATAAACGCTTTATCCACCTTTATGTTTTGCAGGGTTTTCAAACTTTCGATACTGGTGGTATTGGCGCGATCCGGGTCAACCACGCCTCCGATCAGAAACAGTTTGCAGTGTCTAAGGCTATTCATGACATTGGAAGCGATGATAATGGAATTAGTGATGATAGTTAGCCCATTGACCTTATCTAACCAAGGGACCATCCCGGCAATGGTGGAAGAGGAGTCCAGCAGAATCGTATCCCCATCCTTCACCAAGGTAGCGGCTTTTTGTGCAATGGCGCTTTTGAATTCCGGATTAATCGCTTCATGCTCTTGAAAATGGGAAAATTCCCCCACCTTAAAGGGGAGGATCGCTCCCCCGTAAGTCCGTTTTACCAAGCCTTTTTCTTCCATTAAACGCAGATCACGGCGGGCCGAATCCTCGGAAATTTTAAAAGCCTTACTGATCTCGCCAACTTCAATCCGGCCTTTTTCTCGGATCAAAGATAGAATATGGCGGTGCCTTTCTTCGATGAACACTTTTAGCAATCAACTCCTCCAAGTTAACATTTATTCATATTTGTTCACGATTGTTTCCATTCTATCCTGACTACCGGTAGTTGTCAAGTGGGATAATATTTGTAAGAGGACCGAAAGTTTGGTTGAGTAAAAAGGACCTTTGCAGATCAGTTTCGTTATCTCTATTTACAATTTCAACTTCGGATCCAAATATTTGTTAACTCATAATTTGTATGGTAAACTGTAATTGTTTGTTTTGAGCGGTTGAGACAGGAATGGTTAAAACATTGATAAGGAGTTCTTTAAAATGACGGATAAACCGGAATTTACTATTAGAATCGCCCGAGAAGAAGATGCTTCACAATTAGTAAATCTTTGTAATCAATTAGGATATCCAACTTCCGCTTCTCAAATAAAACCAAGGCTTAGCAATATTTTAAGTGATGGCGGTCATCAAGTCTATGTAGCTGAATCATCGGATCAGAAACTCATTGGCTGGGTGCATGTCCATTTATATCATCTCTTTTATATGGATTTAGTAGCGGTAATATGCGGGCTGGTGGTTGATGAAGCTTTTCGGGGATTGGGAGTAGGCAAAAAATTGATGGAAAACGCCGAGAATTGGGCCAAAGGGAAGGGATGTTCCTCAGTCTTGCTGCGTTCCAATAAGATAAGGAAAGAAGCTCATTTATTTTATGAGAAAATTGGATATCAAATTATCAAGGAACAATATGCTTTTCGAAAAGCATTTATATGATAATAGACTATTTTTTTGGTTGAATACTGATAGTTTAGTTATTAATATTGATAGTTAGTAGGTGACCTCATGGAACTATTAATCATCAGACACGGCCAGTCCGAGGCCGACCTTTTGCAATGCCACGAAGGTAGGGCGGATTTTCCTTTGACCGATCTTGGCAAAAAGCAAGCCGCCTTGTTAGCGGAGTGGCTGGTCGAGAATTTTCCACCGGATTACATTGTCAGTAGCCCGTTACAGAGAGCGAAACAGACCGCTGAAATCGTAGGAGAACGGGCTGGCTTAAAAGTTCAATATTTTGAGGAATTGATGGAGTTCAATAATGGTTTGCTGGCCGGGTTGCCCTATGATGAAGCCGAACGGAAATATCCACTCAAGGTGGGGAAGAAACCTCATGAAAGGCTTTACGGGCAGGAATCAACGATTGACTTTCGGGCCAGAGCTGAAAGCATTTTCTCGAAGATAACTTTTGAATTTCCGGCTGACAAAAGAATTGCGATTGTTTCCCATGGCGGAATGATCAATATGCTATTTCGGGCTTTCTTGAACCTATCGGTTATTTCTGATGTGAGCATAATAAATGGCGATACAGCGGTGCATTTATGGGAAGTGGACGGTGAGAAAAGAGAGGTTATCTTCATGGGAAAGGACGAACATTTAAAGGGATTTTAGGAGAATAACGCCATTGAGAGAGCTTTATGATATGAATTAAAAAGAAAGATAATAAAATGATAAACAATCTTAACTTAACTAATGAACAAGCCCGCAGGTTCCTCCTTCTCAAGCACGGGTTGATTGGCGAATATAAATTCTCAGGGAAACAGGGCGTCCTTGATTTTACCCATCAGGCGGGTTGTATTCAATTTGACCCGATTGATGTATGCGGCAAGAATTCGGGGCTTGTTTTACAGTCGAGGGTTAAGGGATTCAATAAGCAATTGCTCTCCTCACTGTTATATGAGGAACGAAAACTCCTTGATTACTTCGATAAAAACCTGGCCATTATCGTGACTGCCGATTGGCCATATTTCCGGCGATATCGTGAAGCATACAAATCCGGTGGTAGAAGTCACAAAGAGGTTAATTCAGTATGTGAGGAAATTAAGAAGATCATCCGGGAAAAGGGCCCGGTTTCCTCGGCTGATCTGGAATTTAACGACACGGTTAATTGGTATTGGAGTAATACAAAGCTCTCCCGCGCTGCACTGGAAACCATGTATTTCCGTGGCGATTTGGTGGTGCATCACAAGAAAGGAACAATCAAGTATTACGATTTGGCGGAGCGGTGGATCGACTTTGAGCTGTTGAACGCTTCGGACCCTTATCCCGCTGAGCTTGACCATCAAAAATGGCGTGTACTACGGCGAATCGGAGGTGTAGGACTGCTTTGGAACAAACCCTCCGATGCCTGGCTGAATATCAGGGAATTAAAATCAGCCGAAAGAAACGAAATCTTTAGGCAGTTGTTAACCGAAGGGAAAATACTTGAAATTACGGTTGACGGTATTAAGGATAAGTTGTATTGCCTATCGGCCGACCGGGGTTTGCTTGAAACAGTATTGCAAGAACCGGAAATAAAAGCCCGCTGTGAACTGATTGCCCCGCTTGACAACATGCTTTGGGACAGGCGGTTAATTAAGGCTTTATTTGATTTCGATTACAAATGGGAGATCTATACCCCTATAGCACAGCGAAAATACGGTTACTATGTTCTGCCTTTGCTGTATGACATCGGCTTTATCGGCAGAATTGAGGCAATACGTGATCGTGAAAAGCAGACGCTGGTGGTAAAAAATATCTGGTTTGAAAAAGGGGTTAAACCGACCAAGAAGCTGAGAACCGCCATTGGTAAGTGCTTATATAAATTTGCAGACTTTAATGAGTGTAAAGGTGTTTTTCTGCCGGAAAGTCCCTAAACTATGTAAATTGAATAAATTTTGATTATCCTTTTCCATCCATGGGTATGCGAGACGAAGAGTATTTACTAAACAATTTTTTTAAAGGGGGCATCCGTAAATGAAAATCTGTATCATCCATGGGAGTCCCCGCAAGGGAAACACTTATCACGCCGCAGAGATCTTCAAGGAGGAATTGCAAAAGCACGGTAATTTTGAATTCGCCGAATTTTTCCTCCACAAGGATCTGCCCCATTTTTGCTGCGGTTGCTTTGCCTGCATTAAAAAGAGCGAGACAAGATGCCCACATGCCCAATGTACCCAACCCATCGCCGCATCAATCCGGGAAGCCGACGGTCTGATCCTGACCACACCGGTGTACAGTCTGGCGGAAAGCGGGCAAATCAAGGCCTTTCTCGACCATTTTAGTTATCAATATATGAATCACCGGCCCATGGAGGAGATGTTTTCCAAAGTCGCAACCGTAATCTCGACGACTGCCGGATACGGCACGGGCTACGCGATGAAAACCATTGCCAGGGCTTTGCGTTTTTGGGGTATTAAGCGGGTTCAGAAGTGCGGTTTCATCCTCTGGGTCATCAAATGGGCCGAAATAAGCCCGGAAAAACAGCAAAAGATTCGGAAGAAAATCCACGGCAAAGCCAAGGCTTTTTATCATCTGTTAGTAAAAAGGAAGCAGCTTCAACCCTCCCTTTTCACCCGATTCTATTTTCGAATCTGTAAAAAACTGATGTTAAGCTTCGCCGATGGACAAACCGACAAGGAATATTGGCGGCAAAAAGGCTGGTTGAATTCTAAAAACAGACCGTTTTAAACTACTTTCCAGCCTGCCTGTTTTTTTCGCGGGGGCATACTCTTTTTCTCAAGAACCCAAGGTTTTTACCCGGATAGCCGCATATGCATGCTTTCTTCCATGGATATTCAAATTCATGAAGGGGTCATGCATGAACAATGTTCAGTGTTATATCGTAAAGACGTTCGTGATGAAGTCAAGAAATTAAGTGGAGCGAATCCAGCGGATCTAGAGACGCTCAAACAGACTCTATGTGAAAAAAGAATTGCTTGGTACCAAAAGAATCGAGTAGTATTAGGGTTGAATGGGGGTGTTGGAGAGCGGAAGATGGATATCAAAAAGGTAATCGATTTCGAAATTAATTTTCCATCCAAATTTGCCGATGTTGTCGAAAGGCCATACGGTAAACTTTTTTATAATTTAGATAATTCAATCTCTCATGATAGTAATCATGCGGTGATTACCGATTTGAGTTGCGATCTAGATGGTGCGCTATCGGATATCGAATCATTTTACCATGAGGAGGGATTGTCACCCCGTATTTATCCGGCTTTTTTACATGGTGAGGAGGAAATTTTAAAACCATTCCTTGCGAATCATGGATTTACTTATCAAAAATACGATAACCTTTATTTTCTTTGGCAAGAGGAATCGAAGATAATTCCCAATCGCAAATTGGAAATAAAACGCTTATTGGAAATCGATGATCAGATCATCGAGATAATCCGCTCCGAGGATAAGGGAGACTGGACCATCAATGTCCTTAAACGTAATATTCAAAGGGAAAGGTTTCATTTTTTAGCCGGATATGTTCAGGGGAAAGCGGTAGCGATTGCTTCGCTGAATATGACTGAAGGCCTTTCAAGAGTGGATGATGTCGTAACTCATAAGAATTATCGAGGTCAAGGTTTCTGCAGCGCTTTAATTCACTATTTGGTCCATTACCACAGCCGTATCTCCGAAAACTTGTTATATCTTTATTCTGCAGAACCCAAAGCGATCAAAATATACCGGAAGGCTGGTTTTGTCGAATTTAAAGATCAATTATCATCCTGGTCGGCGTGGTTGGAATAATAAGAGGTGATCAAAGTGTCGCATCCAATCGGGATTTTTGACTCAGGTGTGGGTGGATTATCAATTTTAATTGAGACCAGAAAAGCCCTTCCTGAAGAGAATTTGCTCTATTTTGCCGATTCCGGTTATTGTCCATATGGGACAAAGCCTGAAACAGAAATTCTGGACCGGGCTTTGAAGATAACCGACTTTTTACTAAAACAAGGTGTTAAAGCGATTGTGATCGCTTGTAACGCTGCATCCACTGCTAGTCTGGATGGAATCCGAAAACAATATCCTCAAATGCCCGTGATTGGCATCGAACCAGCAGTTAAACCGGCTTGTTTGACCACTAAAACCGGGAAGATTGGAGTTTTATCTACCAGCTTAACTCTGCAAGGAAAAAGGTTTTCATCACTAGTCGAAAAGTATGGGAAGAATGTTGAAATATTCACTCAACCGGCTACAGGGTTGGCCCGATCTGGTTGAAGCCGGGGAATTAGATGCGAACGCTACCAAAGAGTTATTAAATAGTTATTTAAAGCCGCTAATCACTCAAGGGATTGATACGTTACTGTTGGGCTGTACTCACTATCCATTCGTAAAACCTGTGATTCAAGAGATTTGCGGCGCTGGGATTACGATTATCGACAACGGGGTTGCGGTAGCCGGGCAATTAGTAAGAATACTTGAGGAGAGAGGATTAAGGGAAAATAACCGGAATAAAGGGGAGGTCATTTTTTATACCAGCGGTTTTCCCCAGGCGGTTAGTAAAGTGGTTGGGAAACTCTGGCCTGAACCGGTTAATCGAGTTATTAAAGTAGAGTTATAAAATTTTGATTTAGAAGGCGGAACAGAAGATGAATTTCACACCGGGTTTTGATATCTTGGAAAAGGACAAGCCGGAAGGATATTGGTTTTTGTTTCATGATGGCAAACTGCTACTAGCGGAAAATGAAAAGGATGCTACAATTCCTTTTATACCCAATATTGCAGAATTTGATTTCAACTTTCATGATTGTCTATATATCGGTTCTCTTAACGGCCAAGCTTGCTATGGCGCATCCTTAATTAAAGGAGAGACGCTTAACGGTTTTTTCTTCGAAGGGTTACGTCGGGTCTACGACAGGGTGGATGAAGAATGGTTCTGGATTGCTACCCGGGCCTTCCATTTGCTAAACTGGGTGGGAAAGAACAAGTTTTGCGGCTGCTGCGGTTCGCCCCTGGTCGGTTTGGCGGAAGAACATGCCTTAAAATGCTGCAGTTGCGGTCAAATTATCTACCCGCGCATTTCTCCGGCGGTGATCGTCGCTATTATCTAAGAAGATCAGATCTTGTTGGCCCGTTCCAGCCGGTTTGCTTCAACCATGTACAGTGTGCTGGCGGGATTCGTAGAACCCGGAGAGTCGCTTGAAGAATGCGTCCGGCGGGAGATTCGCGAGGAAGTCGGGATCGAAGTTCAGGATATCAAGTATTTCTCCAGCCAGCCCTGGCCTTTTCCCGATTCGTTGATGATCGGGTTTACGGCCCGGTATGCCTCAGGCGAGATCACCGTCGATAATCAAGAGATTGTGGACGCGGCCTGGTTTACAGCGGACAATCTTCCGGAGATTCCTGCTAAAGTAAGCATTGCAAGGCGGTTGATCGATTGGTTTGTCCATAAAAATAATTAAGTCCGCTATTTAATATTCAAACTCCAAGTTAACTTTAATGGTTTCATCAGCAATCATTAACTTACTGTTTTCATTAACATAACCGGAATAAAAAGTACAAGTTAAAAAGTATCTTTTGCCAATTTCCCCATTGATATGAGCTTTTTTGTCAATTATAAAATAAACATCGGAATTATTCAGGCCTTCGGAATCGGTCAAACCGGCGTAATCTTTGGAGTTTTCCTTAGTCAATATTTTGGTTTGAACAATTTTCCCATTTTGTTCTTTTTCATAGACTAGTTTTCCCGAGTCCACAAAGAAGGTATAGAATTCATTCATAATATCGTATTCGAATTTCACGGCATAAAAGATATCCCATTCGAAGGAGATTTCATTTTCCAATAAAATATCCACCCGGAGATAATCCGGATCGTTACAGGAGATGACTGCATAAATATCGCATTCATGAGCATTGGTTACTGATTGATCTTCAACCGGCTCTTCATCGGGGGATACGATCCATTCTTTAGCAGTATAAGGTTGAAAAACATCATCCACATTAGTGGCATTGCGGCGAGGTAGATCTGCAGCGTAAATAGTTTCTGCCGCAGTTGTAAGGCAAGCTAAAAATAGGATTATGGTTAAAAACTTTCGCATAGATATGACCTCCTCTCAAATCCACAATAATTATTAATAATTATCGGAAAAACACAAAGAAATATTAAATAAAATCGAGTCGGGCTTAATAAGTAACGAGTTTATCATTTTCAACCTCTAGAATTCAACTAAAACCAAATGCGCCTTCCGGAGGCATAAAAATAGGCCTAGTATGTTGGTTTTTTATTCAACATACTAGGCCTATTTATAGGAAAGGTTTTAACTACGCAAAACTTTGGCGACTAGTTCATCCAAAACGCCGATTTCGTCAGCGGTTTTAAAGATGGTGTAACGGTTACGGTAATCTTTAGCGCAAAACATGGTATCTTCCAATAGGGCATCATCGATCCCGATGTCGGCGGCAGAAATTGGGGACCCAAGCCGTTGGAAAATTTCTTTTACCTCAGGCCAGGAGGGGACCAAGGCCACCTCTTTTTTGATCAGCTCGAAGTTTTTTAGAAAAGCGTCGATGCGGCGTTCTTGCTCTTCCCAAGTGAGAAAGTCGTCGGGGTTCTCTTTGATAATCGACGCTCCGAACTTGGGGCCGTATTTCTCACAAATGAACTTTTCTCTGGCTTCGCGAGTCAAACGTTTTGCTTTAATCTCAGTTTTATTGAGCTTAGAGGGGTCTAACTTCAAAAATTCCTCATAGAATTTGGCCACATAACCGGTGGCCACCCCAACCGCAGTACCGTGACTGGGCGCGTGTTCCTTACGGAGCAGTTTCATCATTTCCCAGTAATGAGCCATATTGTGCTCTACTGAGGCCACCGGGCGGGTATTGCCGATGATTAAGATCGTCAACCCGGCTAGGATCAAGGCTTCGATCAGGCTTTGGACCCCCGCCTCGGTTTGGGCTTTGATGCCGTCGATATTATCGATACATTTTCGGACCGCCTGGTCGACAATGTCCACCGCTACCGGGCAATAGGCTTCACCGTTAATGATCTTACCCACCCGCCAGTCGGCGATAGCGATATATTTACCCAGCACATCCCCAAACCCGGAAATGAGCATCGGATAGGGAGCGTTGCGCATGATTTCCAAATCGCAAATGAGCACTTTAGGGTAGGTGGCAGGTTTGTTGATTTTTAAGCCCCGGTTCAATAGGGGAGCCACTACTGAAGTATAACCGTCCATGGAAGGGGCGGTGCCGACACTGATGAAGGGAAGCTTGGTGTTGACCGCCACATACCGGGTTAAGTCATTAATTGATCCGGAGCCCACCGCAATCAGGAAGTTGGTCCCTTTCTCCATGGCATATAAAATTTCCCCAATGGCCGACTCGTCCGGTTCTAATTCTCCCGCTCGTTCTAATAAGCATAAGGAGACACAATAGCCTGCTCCTTGTAATAATGTTTCTACTTTTTTCCCTGCAATTCGATAAGTATTTTCATCAGCCACTAACACACAGTTTTTTCCAAAATTTCGAGCGTTGATATAGCTTACGCAATTATCCACGATATTCGCCCCGATATAAATATCCATATCGGGTTTTTCATGAGGCATTCCGCAATCGCACTTAATTTGAGGGATAACGAGTTTGTAATGGTCATAATCGATTTTAACAGGCATGGGTCTCCTCCTTAGTATTAGCTTTGCCTCTGATAATGTTTGGGTTGCTCGTTTATGGATATTGCTCCATCGGGGCGGTACAAATCCGGGCTAAAAAAATAAAGATCAAACAAGCGCTTAATCGACACCGGATTGATCCCATCTTTTTCTCAAGGGCAAATTGTTTTAATTAAGATAAATTTTAAAGTAAAAGCAGCTAATTGTCAAGTTTACGAAGGAATAGCAAAAGAAGTGAGTGGAGAATCTCACTTCTTTTGGCATTTTTAATATGGTTCTTGAGTCTGATAATTTTGGAATTGTTGAACTAATCTGCCCATCTCAAACTTTAATATTCCCTTAAAAAGTTATGGTTTTAACCAGGAGTAATACTTTGGCGCCCTTTTGGAAATCCTCTATCTTGAGGAGGAGTCTTTGTTGATAAAGAAAAAAATAGCGGTAGTTCTAATTTTAATTATGGCATTTTCTGCGTTGCATCCAAAACCCGGTCTTACCTTTTCGATTGACGCCAGGGCTGCCGTATTGATGGACCCACTCTCGGGGAAGGTCCTCTTTGAACAGGACAAAGATCGGCGTTGGCCTCCGGCTAGTGTAACCAAGGTAATGACGATGCTTTTAATCATGGAGGCGATTGACTCTGCCAGGGTCAAGTGGTCGGATCAGATCCGCACCTCGGACATTGCCGCCGGAATGGGGGGTTCCCAAGTTTACTTGAAGGAAGGGGAAGAGTTTCCCTTATCGGAGATGTTTAAGGCGATCGCGGTAGTTTCAGCTAATGATGCCAGTACAGCTGTGGCCGAGCATCTTTATGGATCAGACCGAGATTTTATTGAAGCTATGAATCAGAAAGCCAAAGCTTTGGGTTTAAAAAATACCAATTTTGTCAATGAAACCGGCCTGCCGGATCCTAACCATTATAGCAGCGCTTATGATTTGGCGGTCATTTCCAGGGAATTATTGAAATACCCGGAGGTCCTCAAATACACATCCATTTGGATGGATACTTTCCGCAACGGCG
>JBLNDC010000329.1:0-4006 GCA_050261255.1 Bacteroidota bacterium | reverse complement strand
GCCAGGATAGGTATCATTAGAAACAGCCATCTTTAAACTAATTTTTTATTTACAGTAATAAATGTCTTTCTTACCGCGCTTGACGCCTGCTACCACTACTTTATATTTCCCTAAGAAATAATATCAATCAAAAAATCCCGTTTAATAAAAGGAAGAAGTCATATATTGGAAGAATATAATAAACTGGAAAATTCTTAACAAGCAATTTTCCAATCTAAAAGTGAATCTTACAATTGAGATGAACTGAAATTAAGGTTGATTGTGATATGAGGGAATTGCATAATTGCCTTAATAATCCCTTGGACACAATATATAGTGATAATCCCATATGTATAATATAAAAAGAGGTCGTCAAATGGTTAAAAGAAGTATTATCGGTATTATACTTTTTTGTTCACTATTTGTTTCAGTCGGAGCATATGGAGGAATAACTATTAAGCCTGAGCCGGGAATGGCTCCGGAAACTGTTCAAATGGTTCAAAAGGTTGTTGCTACTTTTAATAATATTGTTAATAAAAATATGAAGACTTACCTGGCTAGGAATGTTCAACTCTTTTTATGTCCAACTGAGGAAAGTTATGCCGAGATTTTAAGGACCAAATTTAAGTTTTCAAGGAAACTGGCCAAACAAAGCGCAGTAAATTCCGTAGGGATGTCAAGTTCTAATTTGGCAGTTACCGCTATCAAATTTGATCTCCATTCTAAGCAGAGCGTTAAATACCGGGCTTACAGTGTAACTGCACATGAATTAGCCCATCAGCTTCAAGCCGATTTAAGCGGCAACTATATGGGTCGGACGCTTTACTGGATGTGTGAAGGAACTGCCGATCTGATTGCGGCCGTGGTAGCTGCAGAAAATGGTTATGAGAGTTTTGACAAATGGAAGCTTGACCGATTTAACATCTTACGTGGCTCTAAAGAATATGTAGCTCCGGATATTATTAATTATATTTCCTTTCAAGAGTGGAATAAATTAGTCGAAGAAGAAAAATACCCTTATGAAGTTTCGGATTTGTTAGTTTTTTATTTGAAGACTGTCACGGAAAAAGATTTTTATGAAGCGATGGCTGAATATTATTGTCAGGCTTCGAATTTTAAAGATGATGCTCTTGTCTTTAGTGAAGTTTTTGGAATATCAATCGAAGAATTCAACAAAAACGCCGCGGAGTGGTTGAAACAGAACATAACCAGCGATACCCGAATGGAGGTTATCGCCGACGGGCAAAATGAGGCGGTTCGGGATTTCCAAACAGCGTTTGATCTTAGCCAATCGTTACTTAAGGAAAAATTCTCTGAAAATCTCAAGAGTCATCAGCGAATTATTCTTGCTCCCGATCAATCTTATTATATCACTTCAATTATTAATGAATTTGGCACTACTCAATCTGAAGCGGAACAATGGGCTACCAAATGGACTTGGAGGTTTTCCAATGGAACAACTGTTTTGGAACTCGGCGACCACTCCACTCGCGAGAAACGATATTATCGCACCGCCAATATCATGATCAAAAAATTCTTAAGTCAGGAAGCCCCCTCCCGGCTGATCTCCAATCATTATTGGTTTAGGTATGGAATAGCTGATTGGTTCGGCGCTTTTGTTATTGAACGGGCGGAGATTGCCCAAACCAGTAATTACCGTGACCTGTGGCTGGCATCCCTGCGCGAAGCTCAGTCTAGGCCTAGACTGACAGAAATAAAGACATCCAAACAATGGAATACGGCAAGAGAAAAATACGGAAATAAGGTTACTGAAAGTTTAGCCGCGTTGGCCAGTATTTATTTGGTCGAGACCAAACAAACGGCAGCGATCACCAACTGGTTGCAAGAAACCAGGGAACTCAGTAATTCCCAAACGGCTTTTTCAAAAGTATTTGGAATGACGTTCGAAGATTTTTCCACCAAGTTTGAAGAATATTTACAGATAAACTTAAAATAAAAACCGGAGGGAAAATTGAAAACAATAATTAAACGGAATTTACCTAAAGCAAGCATTTTCCTAATGATTTTTCTTGCTTT
Organism: Bacteroidota bacterium; assembly: GCA_050261255.1. Classification (GTDB taxonomy): domain Bacteria; phylum Bacillota; class UBA4882; order UBA8346; family UBA8346; genus JAAYHS01. The sequence goes on along the minus strand of JBLNDC010000329.1, from coordinate 1,990 downwards.
GACATTGGCACAGACAGTAGCTTATGGAGCAGTCACAATAATTCCTCAGTCCGGAACAGATCCCGAATTGATCGAAATTGTTCATAAGGTGGTCGACTCTTTTTATAGCTTTGTCGAACAAAAGTTGCATCTTACTTTTGCAAGAGAGGTCAAGGTCTTTGTCTGTCCAAATCAAAACAGTTATACCGATGTATTACAGAGCGAATTTAAATTGTCGAAACCAGTAGCGGAACGTCGGGCAAAGCTCACCGGAGGAATCGCCGATTGGGAGAAAAGTATTGTGGCATTGAATTTGGATCCTGACGATAATTATGATCCCGAGTACCACGCCTATTACGCTACTGCCCACGAACTAGTACATCAACTACAATTCCAACTGACATCCAATAAACTAAACACTACACTATATTGGCTGGTTGAAGGGACCGCTGATTTTTTGGCCGCTCAGATTGTCGAAAAAATCGGTTATCGGTCGTTAGCAGGTTGGAAAACCGAAGAGTACTTTATCATACGAAATGCCCCTGATTATGCCCAGCCGGATCAATTAACATATATATCCTTTACCGAATGGGAAAAGTTCGTTGAGGAGGGTAAACATCCATATCAGGTTTCAAATTTAATGGTTCTTTATTTGATGTCAAAAACTAAAAAAAATGGCAATGGAGCAATAATTAATTATTTTCTGGGAGCTTCCAAGGAAGGAAAAGATGAAATCAACTTTGAACAAAGCTTTGAGCTATCACTCCAAGAATATATGGTAAATGTAAACCAATGGCTAAAAGGGTCAATTAAGACCCTAGGCAAATTGGAGATGGTTTCAAACGGTAATATTGATCAATTAGTTTCAGTTAGTGAAGGTTTTTATCGGAGCCAGGTTTTTTTAAAAGAAAATTTCGGGGCGATTTTAGAGTCTAAACAAAAAATCATTTTAGCCCCGGAAAAGTATACTTACATTGAAGGTCTTAGGAAAGAGTTTAGAATTGCCCGTTCCCGAGCCGAGGTAATAGCGAAAGATCATCCGTTCTGGTTTTCTGGTAATAAAATCTTGATGAATTTGGAATTATTGCCGGATTGTCGGAGTCAAGTGTTTAATGGGGTGTTAATGACGGTATCAAGTTTTCAAAATCAGCAAGTCAAAGCTAAGATCTGGGAAAATCAATTTTGGTTGAAGCAAGGAATAGCATCACTTTTTGCGGCTATTATTACTGAGCAGGCTGAGGTTGGCACAGTTGAATATTATCTTCAGACTTGGTTGAAAGAGATAAAGGAGGCAGGTATGCCTTTAGAATTAGCGGACCTTCGAACTGAAGCTGGTTGGAATCAGGCTGTAGCCAAATATGGAGTATCGGTGGTCAATGGATATGCGGCGCTGGCCGCTCAAAACCTATTTGGACGCAAAGGCTTAAAGCCATTTGGGATTTGGTTAGGCGACTCTAACTATAATAACTCGAAGGAAGCTTTTCAAGTAGCTTTTGGGTTAAGTAGGGATGAATTTGAAATTGAATTTTATGAATACTTGAAGAATAATTGAAACAGTTAGAATGATAAAGAAAGAGCGGGTTGGCTAACCCGCTCTTTTAGCTGTTACTACAGTCGTTTTATTAGTTGAAAAGAACGTGCGGAGAAAAATTTCTTAGTTCGATTTTAAAGAGCCGAAACGATTTCATAATTTTCTAATGTTTCACTAGTTTTAGCTCTGTTAAATAATATTTCTTTTGTTTTGTCGAAATTATCGCTGAGGATTACCTTAAAATGATTATAAGGATAAAGTATAGTGACATCATGTAGGATGATATTAGTTTTGAATTCGGTGAAATAGTCTCCGATATAAACAATTTGCTTCGGTTGGACTTCGAAAGTTACATTCCTTTTAATATCCCGGGACAAGGGTACAGTTACCATGTCCTTTTCAAAAAAGTATTCATAACCTTCCTTACCGATGAACATTTTAAAGGAAACGGTGGTCAAGGCATATTTTCCTGGAGGAACT
>JBLNDC010000328.1:0-2732 GCA_050261255.1 Bacteroidota bacterium | reverse complement strand
AGCTTTTGCCAATCTCCCACATTAGTAACTTTACAATCTCTTCCTTCTTGGTCTTAAAACGGAAGACAAATTCCTCAATGCGGTTGATTCTTTCTTCAACCGGCATGGTCGGCCAGAGGCCTTTGCCATTATCGTAGGCTTTAACGGTTGCATCCAGGACTTCCAGGACAGCATTTTCCGAAAGAAGCGGATAACTTCCGATTTTTTTCCGAATAAGCCCGGCCGAAGTTTTGATACAGATCGGCGATAGAACTTCTTGGGAAGGTCCATCCCAATAGCGAAGTTCACCGTTGACCAGATATTCCGTTTGGAAGATGGGCTCTCCAATTCGGAAGTCTGCTGGAAGTTCATTTTCCACTGGAAAAAGATTTATTAATTGTTCGGGGCTCATTTTTCAACCTCCGTCATATTATCATAAAATCAAAGAGATTAATTCTTTCTCTTTTATATGCTATCCTGCCAGTAATATACAGAATCTTCAAAAATAATAAATAAAAAAGGTTTAACATTCTAATAAATAGACGGTCAAAGACCGATAAAGCTAATACGTAACGAACGATTGGGGGTAAATAGTTTGTGCTTGAATTGGTTCAAAAACGCCGCAGCATACGAAGTTACTTAAGAAAAACGATTGAAACTGAAAAAGTTCAGCTCTTAATTGAGGTCGCCTTACGCGCTCCATCGTCGCGGGGCCTTAATCCTTGGGAATTTATCCTGGTTGATCAAGGGGAGTTGTTAGAAAAGCTATCGAACTCAAAGGAACACGGTTCATCATTTTTAAAGAACGCTCCCTTGGGGATTGTTATTTGCGCAGACCCGGCCCGGTGCGATGTTTGGATTGAGGATGCTTCGATTGCCGGCACCTATCTGCAGTTGGCTGCGGAATCCATCGGGCTAGGCAGTTGCTGGATTCAGATTCGCGAACGGAAACATTCCCGGTTTAAAACTGCCGAGGAATATGTTAGAGAAGTCTTAAATATTCCGGATCACCTAAAAGTAGAGGCGATTATTGCCCTCGGTTATCCAGCGGAAAAACTGCCTCCGCATTCAGAAGCTGAATTAGATCGAAAAAAAATCCATTGTAACCTTTATTGACGTTCTGGTTTTCCGACCCTGAGTATAACCTAAGTTCATAAAGAATTAACCTAATTTGGCCGTAAAAGGGAGGAATTTACAATCGCACGCCGAATTAATTGATTAATAAACAGCGACAGGAGGTTATTAGATGATAAACATCAGTTTTTGGTACATATTGGCGGCGCCATTAGTTATCGGACTTATCGTTTATTTTATAAATTTTTGGTTGGCGAAACGGCAAGGAGCAACTCTATCCCATAGTTTTTGGATTTCCCTCCTTGTAATGGTTTTAGTTGCGGGAGGATTACTATTTTTCTTACAAGAAAAGAACGAATATGAACATTCATTAAATATTGCCGAGCTTAACCAGAAACATCAAGAAGAATTGGAGAAGGTTGTCAAAGATTATCAAAAAGAAATGGCCTATTTGGAATGGAGAAACAAAGTATTCCCCACCAGCGCTCAAATGGAAAAAGAATTAGTCGAGAATACCCAAAAATATAAGTTGAGCAAAGCTGAAGTGGCTAATTGGAGAGACGCGGCCCATGATAATACCTTGGAAAAATTAATGCCTAAGCGGGACATGCAGGATGTAATGAAAGAATATCAAACCCGTTTAAAGGCCAGTCTCGCCCAGGTCAAGTCGGGAGAAACTTTACTTTCTTCGGATATCAGAGTGTTGGCTGAAAATATAAATACCATCCGGGTCATCGGCAAAGAATATGAGAAGGTTTTGTTCTCTTTCCGGGAATTATATAACAACATCACCGCCAACCCTGGTAAACAATTGGAAGCTCCCAAACAAAAATATTTTTTGTTTTTCCCAATCAAAAGAAAAGAATATAACGCTTTATTGCAAGAATATTATCAAGCTCAGGGCAACAGTGAAGCGACCGCTAATGTAGCGGCTAAATTGAAAGTAACGATTGAAAAAGCGGAAGCGGAGTTTAAGGAGATTAACCGTAGGTTCGAAGAAAACCTAGGTTTCTTGGAAAGCACTTCCACTTCGATCACCTACAACTCGGAAAAATTGGAACAATTAATTGAAGCCGCGATTCAGGAGACCGAGATTATCAATATGAGCGAGCCCAGCACCAGAGTGAAAGTTAACAAAAAACCGACTAACTAAAGCTATTTAGCTTTTTTATTGGAGTAAGAAGGGTAAGGTTGGATACTTACCCTTCTTACTTTTTAGCTTATTACCAAAGCTAAAGGACGAAAGTCGATCTAATTTTCATTTGATAAAAAACATACTGGAATACCGATTGTCCTGAGAAAATCATAAGCTTCATCGGTTAATTGGATGATGGACACTGTTTCATCGGTCTCACCTTCAGTCACTACAAAGGGTATAGTTTCCTCGGCTCCAAGATCGGCTTTGAAAACACAAAGAAGGTTTTGTCCGGTTAAGTTTCCGGGTGGAACAGTTACCGGTTCACAAACAGGTACTTTAGCTCTGACAAAAAAGTCGAAGACTGGCTCCGAGATTCTGTAGATTGCAATTCTTCCATTTTCTGATTGAATAATCACATATTCGCGCAGCGGGGTTCCTTGCTGAAACACGCATTTTACCCGAATATTGCTTACCTGGTTATTAAGTAACATCAAGCTAAACCTCCCTTCATGAAAGGCTTTAATATAATATTGAAGATTTG
>JBLNDC010000327.1:0-2732 GCA_050261255.1 Bacteroidota bacterium | reverse complement strand
ATTCAAATGCAGAGGAATTTAGGCGTCAATATTTAAATGCATTTTGTATAGAAGGTTATTTGGACTTCTCATTTTCAGCTAATTTTAAAATTTTTACTTCTCTAGCTTCCGGTTGCGTGTTTTTCTATAAGAAAGCAAGTAAAGATATTATTTCAAAAAATAATATCCAGCATCTTGTTTTACGTCCTAATATTTTTTTAGAATACCTGAATATTTTTGCTTTAGAGAAAAACGACATTAAATTAATATCCCAACAGTTATTGATTGATAATGATTGGGCCTGGAAAGTTTTTCTTTATGGAAATGTATTGGATTTTCACTTTATGAAAAGGCTTTTTTCCGATAAAGATAATTTTTGCAGTTTAGATAATTTTATGGCGGAAAACAAAATTTTCTCCGGAGCTGGTTTTATTAGGGGTGAGAAAGATCGAAAATATAAAGTTGATGTTTTAAGACAATATAAAGTCGTTGAAACGGCAAAGAATCAAAATAAATTCTATCGTTTCTTTATTGATATAGATAATTTAAAGTATTTCTCCGATATATATCACGACGATGATTATTTTCACGACCTTGGCCGTATTGAAGCCTACAAAGCCCCTCATCTTTTGGTAAAACGCGCTATTAATGATTTTCCAGTGGTTGCTTATACTGATAGTGATTGCATATTTCCCAATACTGTATTCGGTTTTGCTGGTATTGAAAATGCAACAATTATAAAGTATCTTGGTTCACTTTTCTCAACTAATATATTTTCCTATTTGTTGTTTATGTCGTCTTCGCAATGGGGAATTGAAAGACCTGAAGTTATTTTAGATGAGTATCGGAAAACTTCAGTACCCCAACAAATAAATTCTACCTTATTTAATAAAATAGTAGAAAAATTCGATAAGATTTCCGTTACAAGCAAAAATTGTTTCCAAAACCTTTTCAACAATGGCGATGTTCTTATTAATGATTTTTTGGCGGAGATGAATGCGATATTTGCCGATTTATACGGCATTGAAAATATTGAAAAAGATTTGATTGATTTTACGGTTAACATTTCGATTCCCGCCTATCGTAGTATGGAAAAAAGAATGGAAACGTTTAATAGTCCGGATGAATTGCGAGAATATTGTAATATTTTTTTGGAAACATTTAACGCGCTCTTGGAAAAACAAGGGAAATCATTAAGGGCGGAAGTCTTTAATAACTATTATTTTACAGCGGTTAATTTTATTATTGAAAGGGGAATAAGTCATCCCGGTTTTATTTGCCGAGACGACTTGGAGGTTCAAAAGATTTTAAACAAATTAGGTAATTTATCGCTGTCAAAAATTGGTCCGTTATTTATTCATAAAGAAATTAGAGGGTTTCAAGACGATTCGTTCTATATTATTAAAACCAATGAACGAAGGAATTGGCACCCCGCTATAGCCCGGCTAGATTTATCAGAAGTAATGGAAAATATTCACCAAAACGAATTGGAGAGAAATGCCTTATGAGGAAGATACCTCCCGGAATGATTTTGGGTGATCCGATAAAAATGAATATTATTTATAATGAATTTTTATCAGTATGTAAATTATTTATATATTGTTATTTCGAGATGGAAAGGAATGAAAAGTTTAATTCCATTCAAAAAGAAAATTTCTATCGAAATGTTTTCATTGATAAATATGTGAGAAAATTTAAGTACGACTTCAATCTTGGATATCTCCTCTTTACACTCGAAAGTGGCGTGGTTTCAGAAGACTTTACGACGGAATATCGAATTGACATTCAAATTCAAAGTACTAAAAGTATCCAATATTGTGATGAACAATTTTATCTGGCTTTTGAATGCAAAAGATTAAAAAATTGTGGTAACAATAAAGAATATATTAATGGAGGAATGAGTCGGTTTGTGTTAGATGAGAAATATTCGAAAGGCTATCCGTTTGCGGGCATGATAGGTTTTATAGTAAAGGGATCGGTTTCAAAAATTATTCAGGATCTTAAAACAAGGATAGAAAATCATCCCGAAGAATCTTTGAGAAGCAGTTTTGCAGAGTTTAAATTGACGGATTCCTTCAATTATTCGTTTCAGACTAAACATAAGGCTCTGTACGAGACAATTGTTGATAAATTTATTACTGTTTGAAATGAATGCCGACCGGAGGCTGAAGCCATCCGGCTACAAGATGGAAGGGTCCTGAAGGACCCTAAAAACGGGATGAGATATTTCGCCCAAGATTAGCCATGGATGGCTTCCACCTTGTAGCCGGGCCGTTTACGGACCGGTTGACGGCGAAGGCTTACAAATAGCGAATCTTAATGGCATCTTTGACTTGCTTGCAAGCTTTTAGATCAACAATTGTTGCGGACAGAGCCAAACATAAAAGGATAAAATCAGCTACAAATATTGAAATGTGCCATTTGTTATTTGATTTTTCTAAGATTCATAGATTACTAAAGCTCTTCATAGAAAATTAACTAAAGGATTTTTAACCGCCATATTTTCGAATAAAATATTGAAAAAAAATATTTGAGGTGAGGTATTTTACTAATGAAATTGTTAGGTGGAGCGGAATATGTCCGAGTTGACCTGCATTCTCATACAATTGCAGATAAAAAATTCAAAGATGAACAATGGAAAAATAAAGAAGATTTTATCGTCCAATACGTAGAACAATTACAGAAACAGAATATAAGCATTGTGGCCATAACCAATCATAATAAATTTGACAGGGAAGAATATTGCTTGCTTA
>JBLNDC010000326.1:0-2533 GCA_050261255.1 Bacteroidota bacterium | reverse complement strand
TGTCAGCTGGATAATGGTGACTGTTATTATTGTTTGACTCCGGTATGCCCTTACGAGGCTCGGACGGTGGTCAGTAAACTCCCCAAGGGTGGTAATGAATTTTCCGGAGACAATCACGCTCTTCGCGAGTTAAAAGATGGACATTTTGTAGCGATCTTAAGCGATGGGATGGGCAATGGAAGCAAAGCGGCCAGTCAAAGCAATACTACTGTTTCAATTTTAGAGAAATTATTGGAAACCGGGGTCGATCGTGATTTTGCCGTAAAAATGGTCAATTCAATCCTCTTGCTCCGGACCCCCGAAGAATCATTCGCTACGGTTGATCTGACAATAATAAATCTACATACCGGGCGTGCCGAATTCATTAAAATTGGAGCAGCTACCACATATATCAAGAGAGGGCGGGATGTTTGGAGCATCAAGTCCACCTCTCTTCCGGCCGGGATCCTGAATTCGGTCGATTTGGAACGGACCGTTGTCCAATTACAATCGGGCGATTTGATTGTAATGGTAACCGACGGAGTCATCGACAGTAAAATCGATCAAGTGGGCAAAGAGGATTGGATGATTCGGGCTTTACGCCAAGTCGAAGTGGTCGGCCCGGAAGCGCTGGGTGAATATTTGATGAATCTAGCGCGAATCAACCAAGACGGAGTCCCCAGAGACGATATGACTGTAATAGTGCTTCAATTCCTTGAAAAAGGAGTGTTGTGACCGATTGGTAAAGTCATAAGTCTAAAGTCAGAAGTTAAAAGCCAGGATAAAAACCTGTATATCTTAACGACCTTGGACTTTCGACTTTGAATATTTAGCAGACCCAGTCCCAATTCCTTTCTTTTCTTGTGATTCCGACTTTTGTCGGAATTTTTTTTAAGAAAGTTCAGGGAAGATCTGAAGATAATAATAATGATTCGGCAATGATTTCGTAACAAGGAATTTTTTTGATCAAAGCGAACATACAGTTGAGGTGTTATCGTTGCTCCAAAAGGTAAGAGATACCATTAAGCGACATCAAATGTTGACCAAAGGAGACCGGGTAATAGTCGGTTTTTCTTGTGGCATCGATTCCGTATGTTTACTGCATGTTTTACATCAATTACAAGAATATGAGTTGGATTTATGGGCTTTGTATATCAATCATTCCTTGCGTCCTTCTGAAAACATCCAAGAAATAAAGCTTCTGCATCAAGTTGGCAGCGATTGGGGGGTAAAAGTTAAAGCGATTACTCTGGACATACCGGAAAGTTTACGGAAAAAACCTCAATCGCTGCAACTTTTAGCTAGGGAGGAACGTTATAAACTATTTAAAAGCTTCCAAAAGGAGATTAACGCTTCTAAAATAGCCCTTGGACATCAACGGGACGACCAAGCGGAGACAATTCTTTATCGTATAATTCGCGGTACTGGAATTGACGGTTTAGCCGGGATTCCAATTGTCCGTGATAATCTGATTATTAGGCCTTTATTGGAGGTATCACGGGCCGAGATCCATGAATACGCTTTACAGCATCAACTTAAGTGGTTGGAAGATTCGTCAAACCGAAAACCGGTTTATGTCCGTAACAAACTTAGACTGCAATTGATCCCTGAATTAAAAGAATCATACAATCCAAATTTGAATTCAGTTTTAATACGTCTGGGTCAACTTGCCCGGGAACAACAAGAATTAATGGAGGTGCTATTAAAGGAAAAATGGGGAAATTCAACTCTGGTTCAAAAGGGACGAATTGGAATAATTGTTGAGGGATTTCTGAAGCTTCCCGACTATCTTCAGTATTATCTTCTGAAACGAGTCCTCCATCAAGCCCAGCCGGGCCGGGAGTTTGAATCAATCGTGATCTTGAGGCTCCGGGATAAGATTCGAAACGAAAATTTCAATTTTAAATCGATCCAATTATCAAAAAATTTGATTGCTCATAATCTAAAGGGAACAATCTTCTTTAAAGGCATTGAAAAACCATTGAAAGCTAATTTGGGATTTTTCCGGTTAAATGCACCGGGAGTAACAATAGTTCCTGAATTAAACCTGGAGGTTAAGATCGAAAAAGGGTGTTTCGCACCGGACTGGAAAAGTATTGACGAATATGAAGTATACCTAGATGGGGTCCGGCCAAAGCTACCGTTTTATCTCCGGTTCTGGCGCCACGGCGACGCTTTCCATCCTTTGGGCGCTCCGGGAAATCAAAAATTGCATGATTTTTTCATTAACCAGAAGGTTCCGCGAGAAGAACGAAACCGGATCCCGCTTTTAGTCACGGCCGATGACCAAATTGTCTGGGTTTCCGGCTATCGTCCGAATGAGTTGTTTAAAGTTAAGAGCGACACAACTGAAGTTTGGCATATTACTCTTAAACCGACTAATCCGGGTAAATTGAAATAGATCGTCAGATGAGAAAGGTGGAATTTGGCATTTATTTTAATTTGCGAGTTATGGGAAACTGGCCGCAATAAACTGCGGGAGTCTACGAAACTGATTGCGACATAGATAGTTAAGTTGTATTCATATTTTGACTATGGTATAATATTTGACATG
>JBLNDC010000325.1:0-3667 GCA_050261255.1 Bacteroidota bacterium | reverse complement strand
ATTGTCTTGATTCTCCCTTTCCCACCGGAGAATTCGTTTTCCGGTCAGTGTTTCCGTCAAGTTCTGGACAATTCAAACCGTCTGTTGCTGGACATGATGCGGTAGCAGTAACACTTGAGTCAATATCTCTCACATATTCCTTAATGGAGGGTCTTCAATGTATCGCAAAATACTAATCTTCTTTTTAGTAATGATGATTGTCGCCTTAACCCGCCATACCATAGCGGCCGTCGTGGCCGAATTCTCCGCTGATTTCACCATGACCGGCGCCAATGGAGAGGTTGCTACCGGCAAGACATTCATTAAAGGCGATAAAATCAGACAAGAAACCGCCGCTGAAGGGGAAACCATGATTATCATCTTACGAATGGACAAAAAAGTCTCCTGGACTTTGATGCCGGATATGAAACAGTATATGGAGGCTACTATCTCCTTTGATCCTGCCCATCCATCCGGTAATGCCGGGACCGAATATGAGTACGAAACAAAAACCATCGGCCATGAAAAAGTGAACGGTTACGATTGTGATGTGATTCAGTTCACATACAAGAAAACGAAATACGGGGTCCTGGTGCAATGGTTCTCCCCTAAATTGAACTTTGCCGTCAAATATCAGACCAAGGATTCCAAAGGTAAAGTTACTTCGACCATGGAGTATAAAAACATCAAAACCGCAAATGTCGCTGATTCCCTGTTCGAGATCCCGGCCGGATACAGCAAGTTTAGTATGGATTTCAAGGCGCCGGGGATGGAATGAAGGGGTTCTATGCGAAGAAAAAAGCAAGCCTAAAAAAGCCTAAAACCTGACCCTTTGCGGCTGTGTCCATCCTTGGACGCCGCGCCTTAAACCATCATGGTTCTAGCCTGCCCCTGCTAAGGGGCGACCACCATCTTCCACAGGAAAAAATCCAAAGAGACCTTTCATTAGTTTCATTAGTTTAGAGTTTCGCAATTAAATGAGAATTTTTGACCTCTATGAATGGTGGTTGCCCATATTCAGGGGCAAGGGGTCGCGGAATGGGTTGGAAAAGGACATCCAGGATAAGTTAGCTAGCTGCCGTAGCCGTACTGAGACAAATGAGTTAAGCGCAGTGGTAACTTACGATAAACCTCAATTAACAAGGTATCCCTGGGGGGCGGGGATTACCCAGCGCGCTACCCACAAGTTCTTGGGTGAAGGAAAGATCCCCAATGAGATAGTTTATGAATGTTTTTACCATGGTTTGATTATTGATAAGAGCAGTATCAAGTTGCTTAAGTTTTCCGCCAGCGGAGTAAGCGCCCCGCAAGAAGCCAACGCCTGGGCGGTGATGGCGGCGGAAAAGGCCGCAAAGATCTTTGTCTTCGATCTATAATGAAAATGATAAGTTCAACTCCCCCGCCTCCACCAGATAAAAAATCCAAAGCCCGCCGGAATTCTGCAGGCTTTGAATTTTGGATTATTAAAGTTTAAAGGAGGAATGGCGAGTTAGAAATAAATGGCGCCAACTCATTCGTGGGTTGGTTTTCGTTTATTTCCAGCCCGTCAGTTTTGCCTGCGGTTCGCGCCTGTTGCGCACCTCCGGGGCGATTTTGTAATAATAATTGTTGTGGGCGGCGAACCATCCTAAAATTTAATTAACGGGCGTTTTAGGCCGCATTGTTTGGACATAACGTTCAATGCCGGTGATGATCGCGTTGGCGCAGGCCGAACGGAAACTTTCCCTCTTTAGATAGGCTTCTTCCTCGGGGACGATCATATAGGCCGACTCAATCAGCACGGAGGGCATTTGAGAAGCGCGGGCCAAGGCCAGATTGGCGTAGTATAATCCATCATCCCGCAAGGTAAATTCCTTGCTTGAGCTGAAGGTTTCCGCATAAGCCCTATGGATTTCCTTGGCCAACGGCAGGCTCATGGGGGTGTAATAATAGACCCCAAAGCCGCGTTTAATGAAGGGATTTTGGCCATATCCAAGGGCATTGTTGTGGATGCTGATCAGGATATCGGCTTTGTATCTTTGAGCGATCAGAGGCCTTTCGTTTAGAGAAACATTTTCATTTCCTGAGCGGGTCATAATGACTTTGACCCCTTTGGCTGTTAGTTTTTCTTTAAGATTAACCGCAATGGCCAGATTAGCGTCTTTTTCGGCAAGCCCGGTAGGCCCGACCGCTCCGGTATCGGCTGAGTGGCCGGGGTCGATGGCGATAGTCAGGCCGGCCAACGGAGAACCAGCGGCGCTAACCGGCGGAGGCGACTTTAACTCCAAAACGAATTGATTCCCCTCGTAACGGGCGTCGTACCCCCACCAACCGTTGGGAACGGTAAAGATTCGCAACCGGTATGTTTCCTCATCATCTTGGAACCATCTTATTTGTTTGATCTTCCCGCCGGCGGCATCGGTAATCCAATCGGTGTTGGAAAAGGCGCCGAAGAATGAGATATCGATAAAATTCCCTTCAGTGTCAGGCTCGATATGGTAAGGGATTTTTCGCCCCATCGGAATCCGAATCAGAGTCGAATTAGGGGCGGTATCGAGGGAAATATTGCCGGCGACGATATTGTTGGGTTGGGTCCCTTCCGGAAGCGGTTTGACCTGATTTTGATCGACCCAGGCGGATTTGGTTTTGGTCAGCCGGACCCGGTATTCATTGCCCTTGCTCCCGGTTAGCCGCAAGATGGTTCCTTGAGGAGGGAACATCAAATATCCGGCCTTATCGTCCAGGGTTAACGCCGGCCCGGACCGCAGGACCGCATTGGCAGAAATAACCTCCGCCATCACCGGGGGATTTTCCGGAAAGAGCGAAACGGCGCCGGCCGCTTCCTTGGATATTTTGTGACGTTTCTCATCGATGAGAGTGACTTTGATCTTAGCTTGCCGCAGCCGGTCGTTATTACTGATGCGGTATACTCCGTGATAGATGCCGCCGGGGGCGTTAGCGGTCTCGGTCAGCGGAAATTTCCCCTTGACGCCCTTGATCGTAAAATAACCGCTCTTTCCGGGGCTTCCTTTACAAACGACTTCAAGATAATCTCCAGGCAATAACTGCTGGTCCTGGCTTGGGGCCACATACTCGATGGTCAGCGGAGTGGCGGGAGCCGGTTTTTCAGGCCCGGCTACAAAAATGGTCCGGGTAAAACGATACTTATTACCGTCCAATTCTAATTCGGCATTGATCTGAAATTCACCGGGAGTGAGTTTAACCATGGTCAGGAAGCCGCCCTCCGGATGGATTGGCGCCGGAACGCCGTTAATGAAAAGTTTCCCCTCGGGAGGTGCCGCGCCGAAGACGAAAGTGGAATCCAGCGCCGGCAGACGGGCGTTTTCAGCCGGATGCGCTATCCGGATGGGGTTTTCAAAGGGCGGCGTTGCCGGGTTGGCAAAGATGACGCCGCAGAATAAAGCGGTTAACAATAAGGTTAAAATGAATTGTTTCATGGCTAAGGCCTCGGTTTTATCTATTTCAACTTAATAAAGGCGAAAAAGTTGAGATAGTTGATCTCAAGCTCCTCGGTGATCTGGTTTCTTTCACCGGAAAGATTATTACAGATGTAAAGGACTTTCAGTTGCTCATTTTCATCGGTAAAAGTCAAACTGGCCTTTTCGGGCCGGGTTCCCTTATTCAGCAGCGGCGCGATTAGGTCCGATACTTTCCTGGAGTAAATCTCCTCACCATGTCTCCATACTTT
>JBLNDC010000324.1:0-5185 GCA_050261255.1 Bacteroidota bacterium | reverse complement strand
CTTATTGTTTCAAGTCATCTTTTTTAATTTCCCCTAGGGCTCAAGCCCCTCCTATCAAAAGAATGTTCCCGATGCTTCTTCCCTTTAAAAATTAAAAGCAAAAAGCCTCATCCTTTGACCTAATAATCTTCTTCCCCGCGATATACTCCTCGAAAGAATACTTACAACGGGAATTCCGATACCAATAAAATTCATATCGAACACTCCTTGTAATAGATTTAGTAATAGATTTTGTAATAGAAATTCTAATAGAAAAATGGACATGAACTTGCTCGAATCATTTGTCAAAACCTCCTTTCTGGTATTATTGTCGCCAATTTAGTTACATTATGATTGTGTGTCGCCATATTGGTTACGTCAAGAGTATAGGTTTACAATTCCAGTCTTTATATGGAAAGATTATCCAAGGTAGTAGATGGGTTTGTAGACAAAGACAAAGTTTGGTTCTCGGCTTAAAGAAAGCGGTGGCCATCTTCTCCAAACCCCAGAAATGAAATATGGGGTTATCCACGAGACTGCTAAAGAACACGAAAACTCCCATGGGAATACACAATCCCCCTGCTGGACCGACATAGAGTGAAAGCGCAAATCCAGCCCGGCTCCCTCTACCGGTTTTGTTTTGGGGATGAGTACAGACCGCTGTTTTTAGATTTTTGTCAGTAGGATCGGCTGGAAAATAGATATCATTGTCCCGGAATCGTTTGGAACAATTAGGACTTAAGGTTTCATTTCCAATATTGAATTAAGGTAAAAATTTTGATTGCAATCATTAACTATTTCCAGTATGATGGCATTTTGCGCCTAATATTGGCAATACTGATTACCCTATCCATCCTGCAGAGAATTTTTTCCGTAAAAGCTGAACAGGTGAAGTTTGTAAATTCCGGCCACCAATTCTGTTACCATTTGCAATACTCCATAATACTAATACATTAAACTACCTTATAATAACGAGTTGTCTTCCGGTATACCGTAAAGATTTAATATAATCCCGAAAAATTTTAAGATATTTATTAATAATTATGAGTCAGCTATTTTACAATAAATCCTAATTCAGTCAAATTCATGTCAATATCATCAATGAACTTCCAAGCCAATGTCATATTCTATAACGGCCGTTCCTTAATCACCTTTGCCTTAAGCCAGGCCGTCTTGGTCTCGCCCGGTCCTATTATTTGGCAATTACCGGAGTTGACCGATTTCTCAAGCCCCCATTCGCTGTCATTCCGCGGCATAAAGCCCAAAACATATGTTTTGCCGTATCTGGGATAGCTATCATCTCCGTTGCAAACATGCCAGATCGAGTTGTTTCTGAAGGCTTTCAAATCCCAAGAAAGCTCAAAACCTAATTTCTTTTTCGGGTTAAATATGGAAGTCTTGCCATCCTTTAGATTTCTCACATTCAGGACTTCATTAACTCCGGAGTTCTCGGGTTGGATACGCCGCAAATCGATCTTCACGCCATCTTTACCTTTTAAGTAAGGCCAAATCCCTTCAGTATTTTCGGCAAATCTTGAATTAGGCGAAGAATATTCAACTTGCACTTCTCCGCCGGGCATGTCAATAAAACTGTCGCCGTCAATGATGTTATTTCCCAAATTAGGATGATGTCCCCATTGATAACATAGCTCCACCCCGCCGGTATTGGTAATTCTTTCTTCTATATAAAGCGCCGGTTCGCCGCTTTTAATCATCAAGATTTTTTCCATGGTAAAAGGCATTTTGGTTGTTTTCACAAAACATTTAAGAGAGACTTCCTTCGGTTCATCCTTAAGTACGGTATATTCCCACGGCAGGTAACATACCTCGCCATAATGAGTATATAAGCACCTTTATAGACACAGGCCTCGCCCAAGCTTGGGAAACATTCGAACCAACCGCCGGTATAGCCGTCAGTAAGGATATGCTCATCCTTTTTGGCAAACTGAATCTTTTTCAAACAACTTAGTCCCTGCGGAGATCTCCAAATGAAGTCGGTGTCTGTCTCTTTGAAATTAAACTCAATTATCTCCGTGCCTTTATCCAACAGAAGTGTGATCCTTATTTTTTCATTTTCCAAAATAAGAGACCGGTATGAGAAAACCTCGATCTCTAAAAACCGGCAGCCAAAATTCCTTTCGCTGGTATATAACATAACAGGGAGCCTCCCATGGTATAAAAATACTTACTCCGGCAATGCTTTCCGATTGTGAGACAGCATTATTAACCGGAGTAATTTGAAGGAGAGTGGCCTTTTTGTTTTGAAGTTACTCTTCTTTTTTTATTCCTTGACCTGTTCCAGCACTACTCCGCCAACCAGACGCCTGGCTTCCACCAAAAAGTCCGCTCTAATCTTATATTCATCCGAGTACAATACGGCCGTCTCCGGAATAGGGCCCAAATTTTGCGATAATATAATTAAGTCTTTTGCCATTAACGCTTTTTCCTTTTCGGGTCCGGTAGAGGAAACAATAAGTCGCTCAGCTTTTTCCAATACCAGCCCTTGCTGAATTGAGAGTATCTCATTCATCACATCAGCCGGCTTGATGGTCAGTTTGCTTCGATCTACTCCCCCAACCAGCAGTTCCGCTTTTAAAAGATTATCAAAACAGTAACCGTAATTAAACGGATGAATGATATGGGGAGAACTTGACAGAGTCGGCGGCCATTGACCATCGGAATTATATGAGTTGGTCAGATGAAACCAAGCCTTTTTTATAATATCTGAATTCAATGAAGTTGCTGAAGTTAACTTTTTCCTTACCAAGTCTTGCCAAGAGCGCAGCAGTTTTGCCATGGGGGTGCTTGCCCAGGTGGATGCTTTTGCGCCATGCCAGGCCGCGCCATCATCAAAAGTAATAGTCTCAGGAAGTGGCGGGATTTGATTACAGGCATAGTCATAGGTCACAAAGTCACCTAGTTTTTTAACTTCGGAGATTAGTCTAATCAAATTATCCCGGGACTGCGGCGTTCTTTCAAAGACATTATCGGGCTTGTTCTGAAATTTAAGCCTGAACCAGCCGTTGGTTCCTATGTATTCGGCGTCATCCGCAAATATAATCAAGGCTCCCTCAGGTTCGCCCGGCTTTTGTTGGGAGTATTTTTTTATCAAAGCCAAATATTTATCAAAAGTGTAACCTTCCATGCCCATGAAAAACCTTACTGCAAACTGAGCGACCCGATCGGTGCGCAAAAACATGCGGAGTTTTCCATTGGGTATCCCGGCAATATTCGTAAAGGGAAAATGAATTGCCTTCTCATCGCCGGGTAAATCATACTTGAAGGCGAAGTTATAAAACACCGGGTCCTTGCTAAATTCCTTCTCATAAATTTCCGGACGTTGTGGTTTGCCGTCAATTCCGCAGGAACGGCTATAAGCCTCAAAGTCGCCGATTAGATTTTGGTAACCGGTCTCCACGACCTGTTCCGGCACATAACTTCTCCAGCCGCACTCGGGGTTCCAAAAGCTTTTCGGGATAAATCCCAGATACTTTTGGTAAATTTCGTTGGAGAACTTGATGGACCATATTCCATCTTCTTTCGGAAAGTTAGGTAACATCGGATGGGCATAAGGCGACCCCATAAATTCGCATTGGCCGCAGGATATGGCCGCTTTGAGTTTTTCCAGAACATCCGGTGTCAGAACTGCTATCTGTTCAAGGGTATAACCTGACGCTTCAAAAACATATTTTGTATCCGGAAAGGTTTCTTTCATAGTGTCAAGGATCAGTTCATAACTTCCGCGTATTACAAACTCGTATTTATCGGGCGTCAAATAAGCATAATTTAGATTGGCATGAAATATGGCTATATATTTCATAGTTTAACCTCCATTAATTTTTATCCGGTAATTTAATGCTAATTCCGTTTGAATTGATCAACTTTTCTTGACCATAGATCATTACCGTGACATCAGGTCCGCTCTCGGTCTTAAAAGTGGCATACTCCCGGTTAACTTCCACTTTAATTAAGGCTCCGGCATAGTATATTTTAAAACTATAGGAATTCCATTGGGCCGGGATAGTCGGAGCAAATCTTAACAACTCGTCATCCGTCCGCAGGCCGCCAAAACCGGAAACAATACCTGCCCAAACTCCGGCTGCGGATGAGGAATGGATTCCCTGTTCTGTATTGCGGTTGTAATTATCCAGATCCAGTCTTGCGGCATAAGCTAAAAAGTTATATGCTTCATCCAACTTTCCTAATTCAGCCGCCAAAATCCCATGTAATGAAGGGGATAAAGATGATTCATGGGATGTCCTGGCTTCATAAAATTCATAATTTATCTTTTTCTCCTCCATGGTAAAGTCTTTACTAAAGAAGAACGGCAGATTTAGGAAATCCGGTTGTTTAATCATATTGAACCGGAAAATCTTAATATAAGCCCAGTGTTTATAGATTGGAACTTGCGACATGGGAATGGTTTTTACATCAACATGGGGTAAATCAAAATAACCGTCATGTTGTTCATAGATACCCATTTCTTCATCCTTTAAAATCCGCATCTTATCCGCCATCCGTTTCCATTCTGTGATTTCATTTGGGGATAATTGCGCTTTCTTTACAGCCAACTCGTATAAATCGGGAGCGTTTTGTCGCATTTCATCCAATACTTCCAACGTATAGTTGAACATCTTCTTTCCCATATAATTGGTATAACAATTATGATTGACCATCATATGGAACTCGTCCGGCCCCATTACCCCGTAAAAACCGAAATCCCCTTTTTTAGGGCTCCATCCGCCCCAACTGGCCATGCAACGGCACATTTGCAACAGCATCTCAATTCCTTCATTATATAGGAACTGTTTATCTTTACAAACTTTGTCATAATGCCAGATAGCATAATAAATAGCTTCGTTCTGATGGATTTCCAATTCAACATGTTGCCATGTACCCATCTCTTCAACGCCGGTGATGGTTGAGAATGGATAACGCGCGCCTTCCAGATCAACCCGTTTTGCGTTTTCCAGCGCTTTTGGCAGATAATGATACCGATACATCAACAATTTCCGGGCGATCTCCGGTTTAAGGAACATATACAACCGGTGGCAATATATTTCGGTATCCCAAAAATTGACCCCATTATAGACTTCGCCGCCAAGCTTACAAAGGACATTTCTATGTTCACTCTCGCCATGATAATTAATATATAGGACAAATAACGAATATCTTACGCCTTGCTGCAGTTCGGGGTCGCCTTGAA
>JBLNDC010000323.1:0-6533 GCA_050261255.1 Bacteroidota bacterium | reverse complement strand
ATGAAACGAATCGGGGTTCTGGTTTCTGGCGGGGGGAGCAATCTCCAAGCTATTATCGATTCAATCAAAGCTGGAAGAATTGGAGCGGAAATTGCCGTGGTTATCGGTAACAAACCGGGTGTTTTCGCATTGGAACGTGCCGCCAGCCACGGGATTCCGGCAATAGTCATTGATCACCGCGAATATTCATCAGTTTTGGAGTATACTAAAGCAATAGTTAATAGCTTAGGAAAATATCAAGTGGATTTGGTTTGTTTGGCCGGTTTTTTAAGAATCTTAGACCGGATGCTCACCGACGCCTATCCAAACCGGGTCCTCAACATCCATCCCGCCTTACTCCCGGCATTCGGCGGCAAAGGCATGTATGGCCATCATGTCCATGAAGCGGTCATCGCTTCTGGGGCCAAATACTCCGGGGCTACGGTCCATATGGTAACGCCCAAGACGGATGTAGGTCCAATAGTCTTACAAGGAATAGTAGAAGTTTCCGATATCGATACTCCTGAGAGTTTGGCAGAGAAGGTTTTAAAGATCGAGCATCGAATCTATCCGGAAGCTATTAAATTAGTGCTGGAAGAAAAGGTTGTTATCGAAGGGATGAGAGTGAGGCTGAAAATGCAGTAATCAGGAGTTTAGGAGTGAATAATTTTTGAGCAGGAGGCGGAATACCTTTGACTCCTGTTTACTATAGGATTCGCAGCATAGCCAAGATATTTGTCTCCTGATTACAATCTTTTAGACGAGGTGAACTAATGCTAGATATTAATGGAATAAAAGAGTTGTTGCCACACAGGTTTCCTTTCTTGCTAGTAGATCGCGTAGTTGAGATTGAAAGCGGGAAAAGAGCGGTCGGTATTAAAAATGTGACAACTAACGATTTTTATTTGCAGCAAGAATGTTACCACGGCATCATGCCAGGAGCGCTTCAGGTGGAAGCAATGGCACAAGTTTCAGCTTTTGTGGTAATGGATTTGATCGAAGATAAGACTCAAATCCCACTCTTTGCAGCTATTGAAAAAGCCCGTTTTCGTAAACCGGCGCTTCCCGGGGATCAACTTCGGATTGAAGTAATTCTAAAACGATTTAAAGGTGGCATTGGCAAGTTTAAAGCCATTACCTATATCGGGGATGATATTGCCAGCGAGGCGGAGATCACCTGCGTTTTATCGAAAATGGAATAATCTAAACCTTTGGGAGGATCAACATGTCCGTTACTCAGACCAGTTTAAAGTCATTTCCTTTAATTGGCCGGGGGAAAGTAAGAGATATTTTCGACCTGAACCAAAATTTGTTGATTGTGGCGACCGATCGGATTTCAGCATTCGATGTAGTTTTTAATGAGCCGATACCTGAGAAGGGCCGAGTCTTGACCGGCCTTTCGGTGTTTTGGTTCAATCAAACCGGTGACCGGTTTCCTAACCACCTAATCACCGCAGATATTGACCAAGTCCCCGGATTGACAACCGAAGAACGGCAAATTTTAAACGGACGTTCAATGCTGGTTAAAAAGGGGGAAGTTATTCCCGTTGAATGTGTGGTCCGGGGTTATTTGGCCGGGAGCGGTTGGAAAGAGTATCAAAGCTCCGGTTCGATTACAGGTATTAAACTTCCCGCTAACCTCCAGGAGAGCGCTAAACTTCCGGAGCCGATTTTCACACCAACTACCAAGGAATCGACCGGACACGATCAACCGATTACCTTTGAGGAGCTCTGCAATAAGGTTGGCGCTGACTTAGCCAAAAAACTGCGCGAGTATTCAATCAGCCTTTATCAAACTGCTGCTGCCCGGGCCGAAGCTAACGGGATCATCATTGCGGACACCAAGTTCGAATTTGCCTGGGTAAATGGTGTTTTAACCGTGGCCGACGAGATTTTTACTCCGGATTCGTCGCGTTTCTGGCCGATGGACCAGTATCAGCCGGGCAAACCCCAACCGAGCTTCGACAAACAATATGTCCGCGATTATCTGGAAACCTTGACTTGGAACAAACAGCCGCCGGCGCCGCCACTGCCGGAGGAAATTATTCAAAAAACCAGTGAGAAATACTTAGAGGCTTATTGGAGGATTACTGGAAGAAAGCTTGAATAACTGTTGGGCTCGTTTCGCGTTACGGTTACCGCGTTACGTGTCTAGGGAGAGCAGCTTAAAAATTGTAGTAACTAATAGGTAAGAATAAACTACCATTCTTTCGAGTCGATAACAAGACTTTGAACAATTCTGATCTTTAACCCTAATACTGAACCTTTCCCTTATAAAGGGACTAAGGGATCTGGTTTTTGGCTTAAATGTATTTGCAAATGTTTTACGCGTAACGTTTATCGCATAACGCGTAACGTTTAACGCGTAACGTATAGCGGAGGTTTAGATGAAAGTTTTAGTAATCGGAAACGGCGGCCGGGAACATGCAATCTGTTGGAAATTGCATCAGAGCTCTTTGGTTACCAAGATTTATTGTTGCCCCGGCAATGCCGGGACTGCCGAAATAGCTGAAAATATAAAAATTGATTGTGATGTAATCGAGGAGATAGCGGATTTTGCCGAGCGGAACCAGATTGATCTGACCGTAGTCGGTCCCGAGGCCTATTTGGCCCTGGGAACGGTTGATTATTTTCAAATGCGCGGTTTAAAAGTTTACGGCCCCACTTTAGAGGCGGCGAGACTCGAATCGAGTAAAGCTTTTGCCAAGGAATTCATGAATAAATACCGGATTCCGACTGCTCATTCCCAAGCTTTTACCGATCCGGAAGCCGCTAAAAAATATATCCGGGAAACCGGGGTCCCGATTGTGGTGAAGGCTGATGGCTTAGCAGCCGGCAAAGGGGTGGTAGTCGCCTTTGACCTTGAGGCGGCGCTCCGAGCGATTGATGATATGATGGTTGCCAAGATTTTCGGCCAGTCGGGCGCGGCTGTGATTATCGAGGAGTATCTGGAAGGTGAAGAAGCATCTTTACTGGCCTTTTGCGACGGGAACGAAGCTGTTCCGATGCTCCCGGTCCAGGACCATAAACGCGTCGGCGACGGGGACACCGGGCCCAATACCGGCGGCATGGGGACATATACTCCTACGACCGCTTTTACCCTCGAAATCAAGGAAAAGGTGATTCAAGAAATTCTAACCCCCACCATCCAGGGGATGAAGGCCGAAGGCGCCCCGTTTGTGGGGACGCTGTTCCTCGGGTTGATGCTTACCAAGAACGGTCCTAAAGTTATCGAATATAATGTCCGGTTCGGCGATCCCGAGACCCAAGTCCTACTCCCGCTTTTAGAATCGGACCTGGCCCAAATCTTCTTCGATTGCATAGACGGTATACTTAAACCGGAATCGGTGCGTTGGAAGAAGGAAACTACCGCTGTTTGCGTGGTTACCGCCTCCGGTGGATATCCGGGGCGCTATGAAACGGGGAAACCCATCCAAGGGCTGGAAAAAGTGAAAAATTCCTTAGTTTTTCATGCCGGAACTAAGTTTAATTTCAACGGAGATGTGGTTACCGCCGGAGGCCGGGTGTTAAATCTGGTCCATTTGGGAAAGGACATCGAAGCAGCGATTAATGGGGCTTACCGGGACCTGAAGTTAATCAGTTTCGAAGGGATGTATTACCGGAAGGATATCGGGAAGCGCGAGTGGGATCGTTGGTCAAAGCAGGAAACGAAGTCATAAACTAGGATAAAAGTTAGGGGTTGTCCAGTTGAATCTTCCGGGACAACCCCTTTTGGTTTGATTTTCATCAAATTGCGTAATTCTTTCTGTGCCAGCTGGCGCTGTTTTCTTGTTTTTACGAATGTCGTTATCATGGACCCTGGTCCGGGGATTGATGTGCCAGGTATTCCGGATACTCTGGCCGGGGATTCGTTTTTTAGCTCTCATTTTGTTTTCTCCTTTCAAAATCAGTTTTTATTTTTATAGACATGTTTTATGATAGCACTCATGAATTTTTCAATATCCTCCAAATCTTCTTGAAGAATCTTATATACTTCCTCATCATTGATTTGGTCATAGAGATGAACTGCTTTATTTCGAAATTTAACCATAGCAATAAAAGTAGGTTGATCTATCGATGCTAATACTTGATGTTTAACTAAAATTTTTATTGAGTCACTGCTGGTTGCCGGTAGTTCAAATTTCTCACGTGAAATTAGATGGTTACAGATATCGATCATGGCTTCAATTGCTGTAATTAAATTATACTTTGCCGCATCGAAATTAGTGAAATTATTTAAAAAGGTTTCCCGTGGTAAATCTTTAAGCTTTTTCAGCCGCGATAAGCTTAATTTCATTGAATTTAGTTTGGATTCTATCTTAGATTTATCAACCATTTAAGTAATCCTCCAAAAGACCTTCCTTTAAGTCTTCGCGATACTTTTTTAAGATGCCCTGGTAGTCATGGTATATCTCCAAGACATTTTCAACGAAATCCTCCGTTCGTTCCGGTATTCGGTTGAAAATTTGTTCTCCTCGATAAAGGATTTCGTGCTGGAGATAGACTGGGGCCTTATTCAGATTTATCAAATCAATTTTCTCTATTGACAGCAGCGAAGAAATTTCCGCAGCCTGCTTTAATTCTTCCATTACTGGCACATTGCCGTCATATAAAACCCCGATATCCAGATCACTCAATGGTGTTTGCAATTCAGTACCAAAAGAACCAAATATATAAACGCTGATAACAGATGGTTCTTTATTAAAATATTCAATCAGTTTCGGGGTAATTTGGTCTATTTTTCGAGATTTAGCCATTATAATCACCTACGAGAATTATATATTATCGGCCGGTAGTTTTCAATTGTTGGAATCTTTCTAAGTTCAACTCTTGAAGTAAGACCGGTTTTATTGGTAAAATTAGGCGAAGGAGAAAACCGATGTTTGTTTTAGATCATCGGAATAAACAAAAATACCCGATCAAAGTCTGGCTCAACAAACCGGAACAGGTTGACGCCGGTTGCCTGGAGCAAGCCTTGCACTTGGCTAATCTGCCGTTTCTCCACCAATGGGTGGCCTTAATGCCTGATACCCATCAAGGGATCGGCATGCCCATTGGGGGCGTAATCGCCGTCAAGGACGCCATCATCCCCAATGCGGTGGGAGTGGATATCGGTTGCGGCATGGCCTATGTTCAAACCAACCTCCCGGCCGAAATTTTAATGAAGGTCGATACGCCCAACGGTAAACTGATCCAGGCTATTATCGGCGATATCCTGGGGAATATTCCGGTCGGATTTGCCCATCATCAACAGAAACAAAAGTGCCTTGCTTTGGACCTTGCAGCGGATAACCTTTCAAAATATAAGTTTGCCAAAGAATTAATCCCCGAGTTGAAAGAGGGCTATTTTCAAGTGGGCACCTTGGGAGGGGGCAACCATTTCATCGAGCTTCAAGAGGATGAAGAGGGCTTGGTCGGGATTATGCTTCATTCCGGAAGCAGGAACTTCGGCCTAAAGATTTGCAAATATTTTAATGCAGCGGCCAAAAAGCTAAATCAGCAACTGAAGATGTCTTTGCCTAAAGAATTTAATTTGGCCTTTTTGCCCGTTGATACCGAGGAAGGCCGGTCTTATATCGAATGGATGGCGCTGGCCTTGGATTTTGCCCGGGAGAACCGGGAACGGATGTTGGAGCGGGTAATGGAGATTGTCGGTAAATGGGTTGAGAAATATACCGAATACAGGGTTTCATATTCCAACCGGATCAATTGCCACCATAACTACGCCGCTTTGGAGGAACACTACGGCCGGAAGGTCTGGATCCACCGGAAAGGGGCCATCCGGGCCGGTAAGGATGAACCGGGGATTATCCCAGGGGCGATGGGCTCCTTCAGTTATCTGGTTCAGGGACTGGGTAATCCGGAAAGTTTTGAATCCTGTTCCCATGGGGCGGGACGGAAATATTCCCGGACCGGCGCCAAGCAAAGATATTCGGTGGAAGAAGTATTAAATGATTTAAAAGAATGCCGGGTAGTTCTCGGCAAACATAAAAAATCCGACGTGGCCGAGGAGAGCCGCTTCGCATATAAGGATATAGATTTTGTGATCCAAAATGAACTGGATCTGGTGAAGCCGGTGAAGAAGTTGAGGACGGTCGGGGTGGTGAAGGGATAAAGTCAGTTGCGCGTTTCGGGTTTCGCGTTACGCGTATCGGAAACCACAATACTAGTTGTTTTTATCATGTGGCATTACAAAAACACATAACATCTAACAAATAACGCGTAACGTTTAACGCGTAACGCGAATTTACGGAGGAATCTAATGCAATACCGTGTCTTTGGCAATACCGGGATTAAACTCTCAGCCTTGGGTTTCGGAGCAATGCGGCTGCCGGAAGTTGAGTTAAACGGTAAGAAGCAAATCGATGAGGAAAAGGCGCTCCAGGCAATCGGGCTTGCTTTTGAGTCGGGAGTCAATTACATTGACACTGCTTATTTCTACCATGGCGGTTATAGTGAAGTGTTGGTCGGCAAAGCCGTTAAG
Source organism: Bacteroidota bacterium (assembly GCA_050261255.1). Classification (GTDB taxonomy): domain Bacteria; phylum Bacillota; class UBA4882; order UBA8346; family UBA8346; genus JAAYHS01. The sequence continues at coordinate 70 of JBLNDC010000323.1, read as the reverse complement.
GGCCGGCGGGACGAAATCTTGCTCTCATCCAAGTCTCCCGGACACCTAGTTAAAAAGCCCGGCGACTACC
>JBLNDC010000322.1:0-4002 GCA_050261255.1 Bacteroidota bacterium | reverse complement strand
CCCCAAGGTCCTTTACTTCTATAGCAAAATTGAAAAGTGCAATTTGGCCTTACCCTAAAAAATAACCGGTAATTTACAAATTCCTCGAAAAAGAATCTACAATTGCAGATCGAACCGAAGTCGCAAGAATCTTTTTTAGCGCTATTTTAGCAACATTTGGACGCTTGGTCAGTCCTTTCGCAACATCAGGCTTAGATAAAACATTTTTTTTATTTAAAAGCAGGAGTTTATAAAAAGGCAACGAAAATATTACCATACAATGAATATTCAGGCTGTATACTTACGGAAAAGGTGTTATCATGAATAAAACATCATATAAATCTTTACGCGACAAAGCTTATTATTGTATCAAAGAGGGGATAATTACATACAAATATCAACCAGGATCTCCTTTGCCCGAAGAACAGCTCAGTCTGGAACTGGGGATAAGTCGGACTCCTATTCGGGAAGCGCTTAAAGAATTACAATATAACGGTTTGGTCCGTTATATCCCGAGTAAAGGGGTGTTTGTTTCGGAATTATCGATTAAAGACATTCACGAAGTTTTTTTTCTGAGACAAGTACTTGAAGTAGCGGCATTACATATTACAATTCAAAATTATAAAGAATCCGATTTAAAGCCTTTAAAGGCTCTCTTTACGTCGCTCCTTAATAGAAAGCTCGGTGAAGGAGATTATGAATCTCTTTTTCAATCGGATATCAATTTGCATAACTTTATCATAGAGACTGCCGGAAATCGGCGTTTAATCGAGTTTGTATCGGTTCTAAGTGATCAAATTGAAAGAATCCGGCACACCTCGGCGCGGATGCCGGGGAGAATGGCAGTTTCCGTAAAAGAGCACTACGACATTTTGAATGCGATTGAGAAACGCGACCATGAGAACGCCGAAAAACTTTTAGTGAAACATCTGGAGAATGTTAAAAACTCAGCGTTATCAATGTCGAATTTTTAATATTATATTTGATAATTTTAACCTTAATTTTTTTCGGAGCTATTGTATACAACAAGTATTCTAGCGGTATCCGTGATTAAAAGTAACATTTATGGAGTTTGATTATTTGATAGTGGTTACTGCATTAACTTAAGTATACATTTTGTATACGATTAAAGGAGGTGAAGGACGAAGGAGTGATAGCAATATAAAGGCTTATTGGTATTCCATTTTATCATTAACAGGAGGAATTATTAAATGGCTAATTTAAAGGTAAAAGTAGCGGGTGTGGAATTCCCCAATCCGGTAATCGTAGGTTCCGCATCTCCATCAATGGACTGGAGAGGAACACTTAAAGGCATCGAGGGTGGCGCCGGCGGCGTAATCGTAAAATCACTCTTCGGTGAGAAGGGAAAATTGGGAAGAAATTTTCCGCGTCCAAGATTCAAGCTATATGACTATAAAGACTATCCCGGATATCCCGATGTTTTACCTCACGCGTTTACCCTTAATTCTTTGGAGGAATGTTCGCACTTCGGATACAAAGAGTACATGGAAGATGTGAATATCGCTAAATCCAAGGTTGGCAACAAGGGTATCGTAATGGCGTCCCTTTCCGGTGTAACTCTGGACGAATGGATCGAGATGTGCCAATTGGTTAACGAGACCGACGCCGACTGGGTGGAACTCAACGTGTCCTGTCCCTTCGCGGCGGATATGGGAGTAAAGATGGGGGCAGGCGCGGTGGATATGACGGCGGATGTGGTAAAGACCTGCAAAAGCATTCTCAAGAAACCCTTCAGCGTCAAGATATCTCCTCAAACGGTGGACCAATCTTCCGTAGCATTGGCATGCGAACAAGCGGGCGCGATGTGTGTTAACCTGTCCGCCAGAATCAGCGGTTATGATATTGATATTGATCAAGCAAGACCAATCGGACCGGGCGCTCAAGGCGGATGGGGCGGACCGTACCTGATCGGTTACGGCCTAAAGAATGTCGCTTTAGCGGCCAACAAGTTAAAAGTTCCGATCATCGCCGGTTTAGGTGTTTGGGATTGGAAAGACATCATCAAATACACCATGGTTGGCGCATCTCTGGTACAGTCGGGCGTAGGGATCATGCTGCAGGGTTATGACGTGGCGAAGAAATGGAACGCCAATATCGAAGCTTGGTTGGATGCGCGCGGCTATAAATCACTTGACGATATCAGAGGAATGGCTCTACCCAATATTCTCAAAACAGCACAGGTAGAGAGAGCCCCCGAGGGTATCTTTGCCAAGGTTAACTACGAAAAGTGCACCAAATGCGGTGTATGTAAGCGAAGCTGCTTCTATGAAGCAATTACTCTCACAAAGGTAGGCGCAGTGGTTAACCAGAATAAATGTGACGGCTGCGGTATGTGTATGGAAGTTTGCCCGAGCAATGCCGTTGGAATGACCAGTCCTCAAAAGAGAGTATGAGTATCTTGTAGTATAGCAAAAAAACCATAGGTTCTAAGGGAAAATGGGAGGCGAATTATATGAATTCAAATCTAAAAAAAGCCTTAGTGTTAATGTTTGTTATCATGATAGTCGGTTCTTCGCTTGTTTTCGGTAAACCCGCTACTAAAAGGATATCGATCGGTACAGCGGATAGCGCCGGCGTTTATTACATCTATGGCGGCGGTATTGCCAAAGTAATTTCCGCTTATGTGCCAAATACCACTGCGACTGCTGAAGTTACACCGGGCGCTGTGGATAATATCAAGCTTATGAATAATGATACGCTGGATATCGCCTTTACCAAGTTGGATATCGCGGCAGACGCCGTTAATGGGAGAGGGCCATTTGTAAAAGAAGGCAAAATGTCGGTGCGGGTTATTGCCAAGCTATATTACGATGTCGCTCATGCGGTGGTTTCAACAAGTTCCGGAATCACTTCCATTGAAGAAATGAAAGGCAAGCGAATTTCCACCAGCCAGCCGGGGAGCGGACATGAATTGGTCGCCAGTAAGCTCCTGGAAGCTGCGGGTCTTAATTGGGAAAAAGATATAAGACGTGAGCGCATCAGCCTTAAGGAATCAGGCGACGCCTTCAAAGACGGTAAGATTGACGGTTTCTTCTTTGCAACCGGTATGCCAGCCGCCGCTATGCTCGATATCTGTAACACCCAAGGGTTAAGTTATATGTTGTTGGATCTCGAAAAATATAACGCCGCTATTACCAGGAAGTATGGCAAGATCTACGACCTATTGACAATTCCTAAGGGAACATACGCCAAGATGGAGCGGGATGTAAAAACTGTTGGAATTCCGGTTCTATTAGTAGCCCAGAAGTCGACCGATAAAGAATTGGTTTATAACATTACCAAGGCTCTATTTGAACACCAACAAGAATTGATTGCTGTCCATAAAGAGGCGAAATCGTTGACCTTAGAAAACGCCTCCAGTGTAACAGTTGTTCCATATCATCCGGGAGCGCTTCAATATTACAAAGAAAAGGGTGTAATAAAATAATTACCCCCTGAAAGGATGAGTGGCGTGGCAGATAAACTCGATCTTACAAAAGAAGCGCTTTCGGCTGAGCAAACTGAAGAACTGCTTGAAGAGTTCGAAACTCCTACCAGGAAGTTAAAAGGGAGTATAAATATACTGGTAACGGTCCTGGCCGTTGCCTGTTCCCTTTTTGCTCTTTATGGAGCCGCCGGAACGGTTATGACACAGCTCAACCGGTATCTTCACCTTCTGTTTATTTTGGTGCTTACTTTTATTCTTTATCCGATAAATAGCAAGAATAAATTTAAAGGCTTTCGCGTGGACTTGGTTTTGGCAGCTTTGGCTTTTTTGACCCTCGCCTATCCAATTGTTCAATTAGAAGCCATTATTACTCGGGTAGCCTCACCGTTGACTATGGATCTTATTATGGGCGCTATTACCATGCTTCTGATCGTCGAAGCTACCCGGCGCAGCACCGGTATGGCCCTGCCGATATTGGTAGGGATTTGTATCCTGTATGCTCTCTTTGGAGCTTATCTACCCGATCCTTTCGGTCATCGAGGATATTCGCTTAAGCGGGTGATTTCCGCCGAATA
>JBLNDC010000321.1:0-9336 GCA_050261255.1 Bacteroidota bacterium | reverse complement strand
TATTCATACCATCCAGGGACAATTCGTCAAGGCCTCCGCCGCCATGGACCACCACCGCCCGTTCTACCCCCAGACGCTGCAGCACTTGGGCTACCACTTCAGTAAGTTCCGGATGAAATACCCCAACCAGCTGACAATTGGCTGCGGCGGGATTGGTCAATGGTCCCAGCAGATTGAAGACAGTCCTAAAACCCAGCTCCTTTCGGGGGCCGATGGCATGTTTCATAGCCTGATGAAATACGGGGGCAAACAAAAACCCGATTCCGGCTTCGACCAAACAATACTCGACTTTTTCCGGTGGCAGATCAACCTTGATCCCTAAAGCCTCCAGAACATCAGCGCTCCCGCAGCGGCTGGACATAGCCCGGTTTCCGTGTTTGGCAACGGGAATTCCGGCGGCCGCCACAATGAAAGCGGCAGTGGTCGAAATATTGAAGGTTTGGGCCCCGTCCCCGCCGGTCCCGCAAGTATCGATCACAGTGGGAGCCTTAAAACTGACCTTCAATGATTTCTCCCGCATCACCCGGGCGGCGCCGGTGATTTCATCAACCGTTTCTCCTTTTAAGCGTAAAGCCGTTAAAAAACTTCCGATTTGAGCCGGTGAAGCCCGGCCTTCCATAATTGAATTGGTGGCCCCGATCATCTCTCCTTCGGTAAGGTTCTCACCCCGGGCCAACTTCGCTAAACTCTCCTTAATCATCTTAGCTCAGCTCCTCTAAACTTTTTTCCTATTATTTGTCTCAGGTTAGACTTTTTGTTTCTCTAAATAAACCATGCTTAACCGATCCGATACTTTTTCAGTCTTAAAAATCTTAAACCCGAGTTTTTGATAAAGATAGAGATTCTTGTCGCTTCTAAATCCGGTAAACAATTCAAAACGGGTACAATCGGGGAAAACGTTTTCAACCGCTTGGATTAATCTCGTCCCGATTCCTTGGTTTTGATGGTCGGGCGCCACGATTAATTTCCCGATGTAACAAGTCCCGTTCTTTTGATAAGCCCTGACTGAACCGATGATTTTATTACAACCGACCGCTTTAAGAACTACCTGCTCCGCTAGCTCTTGTTCCAACTCGGGTTGAGTCTGAAGCAAGGGCGGTATTTTGAAATCATTATATAAAACCGCTTCGCTTTGATAGGCATTTTTCTGGAGCGATAGAATTTCCGCCGCATCGGAAATCCGGGCCGTTTCTATTATCAAGTCCACCTCTGCTTGGGATTGATTAATTTTAAGGAAATTGGCCAATAAATCCTTGCCTACTCCGGTGAAGATCGATTCCGGATGAAACTGAACCCCATAGGTAGGGTGCCGGATGTGCTTTAAGCCCATTATTAGTCCATCTTCCGTCGTAGCGGTTATCTCCAACGTTTTGGGGAACGCATCCCGCTCGATAACCAATGAATGATACCGCACCGCTTCAAACGGTTGGGGAATATTTTGAAATAACTCCCGGCTATTATGATAAATCTTACACATTTTGCCATGAACCGGGTAAGGAGCGCGTATTACCTTGCCGCCAAAGACTTCACCGATACATTGATGCCCCAAACAAACTCCTAAAATCGGAATTTTCCCTGAAAAACGCCGGATCGCCTCGGTGGAGATTCCGCTCTCCTGCGGAGTGCATGGCCCCGGAGATATTACGAGATACTTGGGTTTTAAAGATTCAAGCTCGTCAATGCCGATCCGGTCGTTACGAAAAACTTTCGCCTCCACTTGTAACTCGCCGAAATATTGGACTAAGTTATAAGTGAACGAGTCATAATTATCGATGATGATTAACACCTCGGGCCACCCCCCGCCCAAGATAGAGCAGCCAACATCGCTCCGGCTTTATTCATCGATTCTTCATATTCCTTCTCCGGCTCCGAATCAGCCACGATCCCAGCCCCCACTTGGAGATAGGCCTTTCGGTCCTTAAACAACACCGTCCGAATGGTGATGCACGTATCCATATTGCCGTTAAATCCGAGATAACCTACTGATCCGCCGTAAAACTCCCGCCGGGTAGGTTCCAATTCTTCGATGATCTCCATCGCCCGAATTTTTGGGGCCCCCGAAAGGGTCCCCGCCGGAAATACAGCCCGGAGTAAGTCAAAACTTGAATGTCCCGGAAGCAATTCCCCCTGAATTGAGGAGACAATATGCATTACATGGGAGTAGAACTCAACCGCCATTAACTCCGTAACCCGGACGCTTCCAAATTTACAGACCCGGCCCAGGTCGTTTCGGCCTAGGTCTACTAACATGACATGTTCGGCCCGTTCTTTCTCATCAGCCAATAGTTCCCGGCGCAATCTTTCATCCTCTGCGGCTGAACCGCCGCGAGGCCGGGTGCCGGCGATGGGCTTTAATGTCGCCATGCCGTCCTCCAAGCGGACCATCACCTCTGGTGAAGAACCAGCCAGTTGCAGTAGGCCGAAATCCAGATAAAATAAGTAGGGGGAGGGATTGATAGTCCTGAGCAAACGGTAAAAGATGAAGGGATCTCCTGTATAATCTTGACTGATGCGGTGGGATAAAACCACCTGGAAGGCGTCCCCGGCTTGGAGATACTCCTTAATCCGCTCCACTCGTTCCATAAATTCAGTTTTGGAAAGAGTAAACTCCCGAGAGGGATTAATCACCGAATATACTTCGTTAGGTATTGGGTCTAACCGCAGCTCATGGTCGAAACGAGCAAAGATATTCTCCAACTCTCGCTCCGCTTCGCGGTAGGACGCCTCTAAATCCCCCTCATCAACCCGGCTTAATACAATTAGCGTGATTTTATGGGAGACATGGTCAAACCGGGCCAAGCATTTAGGCACTATCCAGTAAAGGTCGGGTAAACCGGTCAAAGGTTTGGCTTGTGAAGGCAGCTTTTCAATTTCCCGGACATAATCATATCCGGTGAATCCGACCGCCCCTCCGTAAAACTTGCCCAGTTCCGGCAGGGGAGCTACTTGTAAAGAATCCAGTCTCTTTTTAATCTCCGCCATTGGTTCGCCTTTGATTAGGGATGAACCTTCCGCATCGATACACGTAAGTTCCCCTCCGGATGCTTTTAAAACCAATAAGGGATCCCACCCGATAAAGGAATAGCGGCCCACTTGTTCACCGCGCTCGACGCTTTCCAGCAAAAAACGGCCTGAACCTTCGGTCAGCTTAGTAAAAGCGGTTACCGGGGTCTCCAGATCATTAACCTGTTCGGAATAGACCGGTATATACCGGTGACCGGCTGCAGCTAATTGTTGATACCTTTTGAAATTTGGAAAAACCGAGTGTCTTAAATTCCTTTTTACTTGTGGCCGGTATAAAGCCAAGTCCTTCATTAAACTTTCAAATCCCGAAAAGTCCAATGATTGTAATCCATCGGAAAGCGCAACCGCCGGATCGGGATGAACTTCGACGATTAGCCCGTCCGCTCCGGCAGACAGGGCCGCCTTAGCCACAGGGATTACCAGATCCCTTCGGCCCGTGCCGTGGCTGGGATCGGCAAAGACCGGCAAGTGGGTAAGTTGTTTCAGTAAAGGGATGGCGTTGATATCCAGCGTGTTTCTGGTAATCGTCTCAAAAGTGCGGATCCCCCTTTCACAAAGGATCACCCGGAAATTGCCCTCTTTCAGAATATACTCGGCCGCCTGTAATAACTCTTGGATGGTGGCTGAAAGGCCCCGCTTTAATAATACCGGTAAATCGCAATTTCCGGCGGCTTTCAGCAGTTCAAAATTTTGCATGTTCCGGGCCCCGATTTGAATCAGATCGGCATAGCCGCTTACTTCTTCAATCTGGGCGATGCCGGTCACTTCAACCACGGTAAACAGGCCGGTCCTGGCTTTGGCTTTCGCCAAAAATTCCAGACCAGCATGGCCTAAGCCCTGAAAGCTATAGGGCGAGCTGCGCGGTTTAAATACTCCGCCCCGCAGGCCATGGGCGCCGCTTGCTTTCACAAATTCAGCCACCTTTAACAATTGTTCCTCCGACTCCACCGCGCACGGCCCGGCGATAATCACCGGACTGCCCCCGCCCACCCTGACCTCTCCCACCTGGAAACTGCTGTTGACTCCGGTGGCTCTGACCAGGGGCAGGTTCTCTAAAAACGCCTCTCCGCTCAACTCCGCTCCTCCTTCAAACCAAAATAAAAAAGACCAAGACTCCTAAGAGCCCGGTCTTTAACAAACCATGACTACTCAGCTCGCCTCCGCTAAAACTCAACTATGCTAGACTAAACTCGACTGTCGCTTATTTTGCCTCTGGGGCGATTTGCAAATCGCCCTTCGCGACTGTTCTGGGGGCGATTCATGTTCGCCCCAACTCCAGGCGGTTCCAACCGCCCCTATGTTTTCCCGGACGGTGGAATGACGCCCCCTATATTTCTATTCTTTACCTGTGGTAATGGTGCCGTGTTTGGTGAAAACTTCGGCTTTGCCTCTAATTTTCATGGCCGAGGTATGTTCGGTAAATTGGAAGATCATTACCTCGCCCCGGTCCAGCTTTTCGGTATGGTGAAACTTGGTATCCCTGCCTCTGGTCAAACCGATAATCGTTACACCGTCTTCCAGGGCGCGGACCGCTATATAATCACCGCTAATCGATTCGTAATGCTCTGCTTGATCCATTTTTGCTCTCCCATACTTTTACCTTATTATAGTAAACCCTGGCCGCAACTGTCAAGAATTTATTAAAAGAATCTACTCCGGAATAATCTCCTTCAAATCGTTCCCGTTCTCAAAAATACTATGAAACGAATATAAATCGCCGAACATGACCATCCGGTCGCCGCCGGCTAAAACCTCCAAACCTTTGGGAAACGGCGTCAGCCTTCCCTGGCGTTCAATCGCCAGGACCAACAGGTTTTTCTTTCTTAAGTCCAACTCGGCCAAGGTCTTTCCATTTACGCCCGAACGATTGACAATCTCTTTATAGATAATGCCCCAATTCTCATTGAGATTCAGGACCTTTTCAAACTGCTCATTTTGACCGGCATAGCCTTCCAAAAACCAATAGCCGTGAATTAATACCAGGAATATTACTACCGGTAAAAAAGCCAGCTCCTTTGAATTCACCCAAGTAATGCCGAAGCTGAGCAACATCAGCCACCAAAATTTTCCCAACAGCAGCGCCGCAACCATTGGCGGCTTCGGATTACCTGTAAGGTTAGTTCCGGTTTGAACCATTATCCAGTCCCAGGTGATTCCCAACGCTGTCCGGTAACTGTTGCCTTCTTTGACCAACCGGTAGATTAGGAAAACCAAAGCGGAAAAATTGAGCCCGATGATAATTAAAAGTTTGCTGATCGCCGACATATTCTTCACCCTGTAAAAGATATGTCGATCCAGGCCTATAAATGACATAAAAAAACTTATCCCAACCCGCGTTTGGCTAGTCCGGCTTTTAATTCTTCCCAAGTCTTGGGTTCCCGGGCCACGCCGGTAGCCATCGCCGCTTCCGCTACCGCCAGCGCTACCGCAGGGACCACCCGCCGGTCAAAGGGTTTGGGGATTACGTATTCGGCGCAGAGTTCCGCTTCAGTAACGAGTCCGGCTAAGGCTTTGACGGCGGCCATCTTCATCTCTTCATTAATTTCCGAAGCCCTAACGTCCAATGCCCCACGGAAAATCCCCGGAAACCCAAGCAAGTTGTTGACCTGATTCTGCATATCGGATCGACCCGAGCCGACAACCCCGGCTCCGGCAGCCAAGGCTTCTTCCGGCATAATTTCAGGAACCGGATTGGCCATCCCAAAGACGATGGGCCGTGGGGCCATTGACCTGACCATCGCTTGGCTGACGATCCCAGGCGCTGAAACACCGATAAAGGCGTCCGCCCCCATCAAAGCATCGGCCAAACTGCCCCGTACGCCATCGGGATTGGTAAGTACGGCTATCCGTTCCTGATAAGGATTGGCGGTCCCGCCCGGGTACAGCCGGCCGTCTTTATCGCAGATACGAATATTGGTAGGCTTAATCCCAATATTGATTAACATTTTAGTGATGGCGATACCTGCGGCGCCCGCGCCGCTAACCACCACTTTGGCTTGGGCGAGCTCTTTACCGACCACTTTTAAAGCATTGATCAATCCGGCGCAACAAATGACCGCCGTTCCATGCTGGTCATCATGGAAGACCGGTATCTGCAAAGCTTTTTTCAACCGTTCCTCAATCTCAAAACAACGGGGCCCGGAAATGTCCTCCAGGTTGATCCCGCCGAAAGTCGGTTCCAACCACTTGACGGCTTGAACCAGTTCATCCACGTCCTTGGTTGCCAGGCAAATCGGATAACCATCGATATCGGCGAAATTTTTAAAGAGAATCGCCTTGCCTTCCATGACCGGCAACCCCGCCTCCGGCCCGATATCCCCGAGGCCAAGCACTGCCGTGCCGTCCGAAACAACCGCCACCGCATTACCCCGGTTGGTGTATTGATAACTTAAAATCGGGTTAGCCGCTATTTCCTTGCAAGGCTCGGCTACCCCCGGCGAATAAGCCAGACTCAATTCCTGTCCGTTCCTTACTGGCACCTTGCTTACTACCGCCAGCTTGCCACGGTGCAAACTATGTAATTCCAAAGCTTCCTCGCGCAAACCCATATTTTAGCCTCCTAATCTAACGTTCCGGGAACGATCGCTCTCATTTACAACACCATTCATAATTACATTTCCAACAGTTTTCGCACTTAGGATAATCTCCGGGAAGGGCATGCTCACCGATGAATCCGGCCATCCGTTCCACCTCCGCCACCAGCCGTGCCAAGGAATTCTGATCCAGCGGCACTTCTACTCCCTGATCCGGATAGGGGAAGTACAACACGGCCCGATGGGGCAATCTACCCCACAGGGCTTTTACTGCCAAAGCATACAATTGCAATTGCGGATAATAAGATATGGCAATCCCGTTCACCCGCTCCGCCGGGACCCGGTGGGTCTTATAGTCGACTAGGGTCAATTCCCCCGCCTGGTTTTGAAGCAACCGGTCGAACCTGCCCTCCACCCGGAGTTCCGGTGTGAGCTTCAAGAGGAACGGTACTTCGTCCCAGCGTTTTCCGGACCGCTCCGTATAGGGACTTTTCCGGAAATTCCGCCAGATTCGAATGACTGCTTCTTTTACCGCCGCTTTATCCCTGCCGGATTCAGCGGCAAAGACTCCCTCCCATAACTCTTCCGGCCAGGAGTCATCCTCCCTCCCGGCAGCCTGGTGTAGAAAATCGCCGATTAAGGCGCCTAAGTTATCCTTGAAATCCGAAGGATCGGACCTGGAAAACTCCGCCACCGGACTTTTCAAGCGCATTCGGTATTGCCAGAAATAACGCCGGGGACAATTGAGATAGGTTAAAATCTCCGAGACTCTAAGCGTTTCAGGTTTAGCCTCGACTGTAACGGCTACTTCCAAACCGGTTTGTTCCGCTTGCGGTTCGGTCCGTATCTCTGGAAGCAATTGCTCGAGTACGATTTTAGGCCGGACCGGAGCGGGCGCTTCGGGTAAATTCCGGACTAGCTTCACCGGTACTCCGTGATAATCAAATCCTGCTCCCGCTTCATTCAACGGCATCAAAAGTTCAAACCATCTCATCCAGGAGTTGGCCGTCTCCAAGGTGTTCCCCCGGGAACTGCTGCAACCGGAACCAACCATGACTAGACGCTGTTTAGCCCTGGTCATGGCGACATATAGCAACCGTTTTAGCTCGGAAATCTCTTCCCGGCGGTTCTTTTGTTTAATCTCTACCCAGAGGGAAGATTCGGCCGTTACTTCATCCTCCAAAGGAATATTCATTCCCAGGCCGGAATCTTTATGAAAGACCAGATTCCCATGGTTTCGGAAATTGAATTGCCGGTCCAGTTCGGGGATGATCACTACCGGAAACTCCAATCCCTTTGAGCGGTGAATGGTCATCAAGCGGACCACATTCCCCAACTCCGCTGCGGTGGGGGCTTCCCCTTCCAGGATCCCCATCCCTTCCAATTCGGCGATATAAGCCAGAAAACGGTTTAAATCATGAAACCCTTTGGCCACGAACTCATCGGCTTTGGCCAATAATTTCTCCAGGTTGGCCACACCCTGGGGACCGTGGGGCGAAGCCCAGAGCATTTCCTGATAATGGCATCGTTCAAGGGCGGTCCTTAAAATATCCGGTATCTCAAGCATTTCCCGGTTTTGAAACAGATAATTGATGAGCCCGCGAAACTTCCGCAACCGCTCTTGTTCCGCCGGAGCAATCTCCTCCGGAAATTCCCCTTCGTAAAACTCCCGGACCAAATCCCCGTTTCGTCCCAACCAAAACAAGCCCGTTTCGGAAAGTCCGACATAAGGCGAGGTCAATAAAGCCAATAAAGCCAGGGAATCAAAGCGCTGTTGGACCAGGCGCAAGAGGTTCAACTGATCGACGATCTCCTGGCGGTGGTAGAAGTCGCCTCCGCAAGAATTATAATAAGGGATTCCCATACTTTGAAAGGCCTGTTGATAAAGGCGCACCGAACTGCCGGCCCGGAAAAGTAAAACGATATCCCCGTAATTAACCGGGTTATTTGGGGAAGGATTTTCCCGGACCATCTGGGCAATCCTCCCCGCCACCATTTTGGCTTCAATCATCCGGTCGGCGGCGCCGGTCAATAAAAATTCGATCCCCGAGTCCGGCCCGGTCCGGGTCGCTTGGAGTGGTTGATAATCAAAACCCTCACCTTCAAAGAGACGGATGGCGATTTGATTGATAAAATCGATCACCACCCGGTCCGAACGGTAGTTTTGGAAAAGCTCGATCACTGCGCCGCCTTTGCTCCGGACTCCATTACCCAGTTCGGTGATTAACTCCGCTTCGGCGCCCCGGAAGCGGTAGATCGATTGTTTCACATCCCCTACGGCCATCAATCGTCCGCCTTGATAATTCTCTCCCGTCAGCTGGCCGATTAACTCCATTTGCAGGCCGTTAGTATCCTGAAACTCATCGACCAACAAGTATTTGATGCCTTGCCGGACCCGGGCGGCCAAATCGGGATAATCCAGCAACAGGCGCCTTACTAATACCTGCTGGTCGGTAAAGTCGACCAATCCCTTTTCCAGCTTGGCCCGGGTGTATTCATGGTCAATCCCCTCCAAAAGCGTTCCCAAAACCGGCAATCTCTTTAAACACTCCCGGTCCAGCAATCCTTGGCTGATCCCCTCCAGCATACTATGGATCAATGTCAAGCGTTCTTTCAGCACGTTCGGTAAATTGCCTGGCAGCCCTTTCCGGATGGCCTTCAATGTCCCGATTTTCTCTTCAAATGAACTTTCCCCGCTCAAACTCGCCTGATATTCCGGGTATTTATCCCGAAACAAAGCTATAATCTCCCTGGCCCGATCCGTTAATTTCTGGTTCCG
>JBLNDC010000320.1:0-11105 GCA_050261255.1 Bacteroidota bacterium | reverse complement strand
GTCAGGTTTATATATGAGCTACAAATGGTGAACTACGTGAAACTAGATTGGAGTGTGATCCGCGATGGAGTTTTATAGTTTAATCGCCCAACGCGAGAGCGTTCGAAACTTTGATCCGGCCCGAAAAGTAGAGCCGGAAGTCCTCCACCGGATTCTGGAGGCGGGTCGATTGGCTCCTTCCGCCGTCAATTTTCAACCTTGGCAATTTTGGGTGATTTCCTCCCCGAAGGAGTTGGAAAAGGTAAAGGCTTGCTATCAGCTTCCCTGGTTTCAAGATGCTCCGCAGGTATTAACCGTTGTTGGAGATCTTAATCAGGCTTGGGTTAGAAAATACGATGGCTATAACTCTATTGAAACCGATCTAGCCATTGCTATGTGCCATCTTATTTTAGCCGCCGAAAACGAAGGCGTCGCCACATGCTGGATCGAGGCTTTCCAGCCCGATTTGTTAAAAGAGGCCCTCGGCCTCAAAGACAATGAACGGGTTTTTGCCATGACCCCTCTCGGTTACCCGAAAGATGGCTTCATTAAGCGAAACAACAAACAACGAAAACCCTTGGATGAAATTGTCCGTTTTATTTGAACCCGATTCATTAGATTAAACCGATTTATAATTCGCCCGCTGTTTAGAAAGGGCGTATCTGATACCAGGAGCAGGAACATGTTCAAGCTGATCGATTTATCCCATCCCATCGACGCGCAAACGCCAACCTACCCCGGAGATTCGCGAGTCAAGTTGTTAAAAACCAAATTCTTTACCAAAGACGGGTTTACCAATTTTCAATTGGAGACCGGCATGCATTCCGGGACCCATTTAGACGGACCGATGCATCTTACCGAACAAATTAAATATATTTCCGAAATACCCCTTGAATCATTCCACGGCGAAGGTTGCATCCTCGATGTCCGGGGCGAACCGGTAATTGGAATGAAAGATCAATATTCCTCCCAAATCAAGGAAGGGAGTATCGTCTTATTTTATACCGGCTGGGACCAAAAGTATGGAAGCCTTGAGTATTTTACCGGCCAGCCGGAGATCGACCCCGAATTAGCGGAGTTTATCATCTCCCAAAAAACCAAAATCATCGGTATGGATTTGGCTTCTCCGGATCGTTCGCCCTTCAAAGTCCATCGAATGCTCCTCAATGAAGGAGTTCTAATCTTGGAAAACCTTACTAACCTGGCAGCGCTTTTAGAAGCGGAACGTTTTGAAGTGATGGCTTTTCCGCTCAAGATTAAAGCGGACAGTTCTTTACTCCGGGTGGTGGCAAAAGTAATCTGTAACTATTAAACTACATTCATTCTCGTAGCAAAGGAAGGCTAATCGGTATTAATCAGCACTTTCACAGCTTGGCTTTTTAAACCGGAGTATTCCTGGGCAATCACCTCAAAAGCATGGGAGTCGGCATTGTAATCGACTTTATAAAAATTCTGACCTGCTGCGCATTCTCCAATAAAAAAACGGTTATTGTCTTTTAATTGATAGATGAGATACTTTTCAATCTCTCTACTTTTAGGTTCTTCCCAAGTCAAAACGACGGTCTTTCCTTTGACTTCAGCCCAAAGCTGACCGACGGTTTCGGGATTTTTCACTTTTATTACGTAAACTTGCGGAGGATTAATCCTAAAATTATTGGAGTTATAAACCACCTTAGTTCCGTCCGGGGAAAAGACAGGATGAGGATGGGACGCTTGGTCACTGGTTAGTGTCGAACAATGCTCTATCAACGGAACAACATCTCCCGTATCGACCCGGCAAATAACGATCCAACCGCCATACCGGCTTCTCCGGGTGTTAATGTCCGCCACGATTAATGAACCGTCTTCAGACCAACTTTGATGTCCTCTCAGTCCTGTAAACTCTTTGACTCTTTGACCTGACCGGTCGATAATCCATAAATTCCCTTCCCGAAAAAAGCTGAGCCAATTGCCTCCGGGACACCAATCAGGATGTCCGGCCTCTCCGGTGATTAACAACTTTGGCTTCCCGGTTGCGGCATCAATTACCCAACTAGTCCGAGGGCTAGATGAACTATTCTTTTCCGTCTCTAAATTACAAAAGAGCGATAAATCGGAATTTTTAGTGAAACGGACCCTATGGACCGGACCAGGTACCGGAATAATTTTAACTGCGCCCGTCTCAAGATCATAAATCCGGGCAGGATCGGTCCGATTAATCCTGGGACACAATAGTAAATGCCTTCCGTCCGGATGCAACGGCGCCAAACTCAATAGCCCTTTAGCCCGGTAAATTAAACTGTCCTCGTCATTATTAAGGTTATAACAATGGAGTTCCGTATCTTTTTTTTTATTGTAAGCGATATAATATAAGAGAAAAGGATTTTTTCGATCCCATTGAAGATAGCTGACTACTTTTGATCCCAACTTCAATATCATCGGAGGTTCGCCAAGTTTTTCTACCAAATAAGGAGCATTTTTCCCGCGCAATAACAAAACCGACCCATTACAGTTCCAGGCCGGTATGTCATAATACTGATGATAGGCATAACCGATTCCTACTGAAACATGCCATTTAGATAAGGAACCGGCCTGAACAAGAATATTACCGTTTGAAGGCAAGGCCCAGTTAAAAACTACGGCCATTAATAATCCGACAATTATTGTCTTCCGATAAAACGACATTTAGACACCCCTTCAAGATTGAAAAATCTTGCGCCATGTCGTTACGCTTCGGCGAGTACCGGATTGACCAATTCCCCGACTCCCTCAATGATCACTTTAACTTCATCCCCGTGTTTCAAAAATACCGGCGGTTGCCTGGTAAACCCGACTCCCGAAGGTGTGCCGGTGGCAATGATGTCTCCTGTTTCCAAAGTGAATAGTTGGGACAGGAACGCAATCAAACGGGGTATGTTGAAAATAAGCTTGTCCGTTGAAGAATCCTGCATCATTCTTCCGTTTAGTTCCAAGCCAATCTTTAGATTATGAGGATCAGATATTTCGTCTTTGGTTACTATGTATGGCCCCAAAGGCCCGAAGGTATCCAGGGCTTTTCCTTTAATCCACTGGCCGCCGCGAAATTGCAGATCCCTGGCGCTGACGTCATTAAAACAGGTATACCCGGCCACATGCTCTATGGCTTGGGCTTCCGGAATCCGTTTGCCCGGCTGGCCGATGATCACCGCCAACTCCGCCTCATAATCGATTTGCTCCGACACCTTGGGGATGATAATCGCTTCCTCCGGCCCGATAATTGAAGACTTAAATTTGCAGAAAAACACCGGCTCTTCCGGAAGGTCCATCTCCGATTCCGCCGCGTGTTCATTATAATTCAACCCGATACAGATAATTTTGTCCGGGTCGGCCAATGGGGGAAGGATCTTTAAATCAGCCAAGGGATAGCCGATAAAATTATCATTAGCCGCCTCCAACATTTGGGACAGCTCCCCAAGATGCGCCAATAAAAACCGCATCTCACAAAAGTTCCTTTCCAACCTTTGAAATTCGGCTAACAAGGCAGCTGTTTTTGAAAGATCAATCACTCTTTCACCTTTCACCACTCCGGCAAAAATCCGGTCTCCCAATTTAAATCTGCCCAGTTTCATTAGCAGTTCCCCCAAATCTCTGGTCAGTTACTAGTTTTTAGTTATAACCTAAATCTTCGCTTTGAATACCCCGGCGAAAGAATCTTAGGTTTAGTATAGCACATTTAATAATTCATGGCCTTCCGAATTTCTGGAACCAAAAAAATACTATGATATCGATTATTATAATAATTTATAACATTTTTTATACAACTTTCAGCCATTCTAGCATTTGCTTCGATTGTATTTGAACCTATATGAGAAGTCAATAGTATATTTGGCAATGTTCGCAAGTCTTTTCCGGGATACGGAAGGTATGGCTCGTTATTATAGACATCCAAAGCGGCTCCGGCGATATTTCCCGAAACCAACGCATCGTATAGATCAGGCTCGTTGATTAATTTCCCCCTAGCTGTGTTAACAAGGAAAACCCCTTTTTTCATCAGATCAAATTTAGATTTGTTAAAAAAGCCCTCGTTATCTTTGTTAACCGACATATGAATTGATACAAAATCTGCGTCCGCTACACATTCCTGGTAATTATCGCTATATAAGTCTGCTAAATTATCCTTGTTGTCTTGTAAATACAAATCAAAAGCATTAATCTTCATCCCAAAGCCATACTTCCCAATCTGTGCTGTTTTTCTCCCTATTTTACCAAATCCTAAGATCGTTAAGGTTTTACCATTCAATTCGAGACCGGTGATTCCGTTCCAGATTTCTTTCTTAACATTGTAATGGGTTTCAGGAATATTTCTTATTAAGCTCACAAGAAGCGCAATGGCAAATTCGGCGACGGAATCATCAAGTGTATTCGGGGTATATGCAACATAAATGTTTCGTTTTAAACAAATATCAAGCGGAACTGAATCATAACCGACTCCAAACCGAATTACTAAGGATTTCTCCTTAATTTGTTCGTAAAAATCGGGGGAATATTTTTCCGCGCCAATAATAAAACATCTGGCGCCGGTTTGTAGCTGAGCATTGACCATACATTCCTGTTCAGAAAGATTAAACCTAATAAATTCCAAGTTGGAACCTTTAAAGGTACTTTCTGCCTTTAGATAAATATTTTCTTGAATAATTACTTTCATTGCTACTCCTCTTTTACAAGAATTCTTTAATCGCCGAACTGACAAGGATCGTATCCATACTACAAGCGATAAATTGAAAACCATCTTTAATGTAATCCTGTATTTTATTCCGAGTTGGAGTTAGTTCATGTAAACCTAAAGCTATTTGATATTTTTTGGCCTTTGCCTTTATTTCACTCATTACTTTTTTAAATTCTTTGTTTTCAAAATCGCCTGGAATCCCCATTGAGCCTGATAAATCATATGGACCGATAAAAATCGTATCCACATATTGGTTTGATAAAATTTCATCTAAATCATTGACTGCATCGATATGCTCAATCATAATGGCTAATAACGTCTGATTATTCGCTTTTTTAAAATAAATATCCGAATAATTTCCATATCCTGTCGCTCTAGGCAAAGCGAATGATCTGGAACCAATCGGAGAATATTTTGCGTATGAAATAGCCCTTTCCACATCGTGTTTTGATTTGACCATGGGAACAATAACTCCGGTCGCCCCAGCGTCTAATGCTTTTTTAAATTCTTTCTCCTCGTTAACAGCCAACCTTACAAACGGCTCCGCGCCTTTGTTTTCAATTCCGATAATTATATTTAATAAAGTTTCCGTGTTTGTCACAGAATGTTCCATATCGACACATACCCAATCAAACCCACTCATCGCCATAATTTCCGCCATCACTACCGATCCGCTTAGACACCATCCGCCTAAAGATGCCTGCCCGGAACGGATTTTACTCTTTACAATATTTTCGTTCTTCATAGTTTCGCTCCTTATTATTTGACCCCGCTAGATATTTCAGCTGGATTAAAATAGCGTTGAAACACAATAAATAAAATCGTCATTGGTAAAATTGCCATCATTACTGTCGCGCCTAGTTTCCCCCATTCGATCCCAAGTTCGGTAAAGAATTGATAGACCCCGACCGGAAGAGTCTTTAATTCGTTTTTGGTGATAAAAGTCGAAGCCATGATAAATTCCCGCCAAACTAGAACTAATGTATAAAGAGATACTGCTGTGAGTCCTGGTACACTTTCCGGAATAATAATTCGATACAGAATTTTTAGACGTGAACATCCATCCAACATTGCCGCTTCATCCAAAGCTACCGGTAGACTATCAAAATGGGCTTTTAATAGCCAGGTTGATATTGGTAGGGCTTGAACCACGTAAACCAAAAAAAGTGAGAATTGAGTGTTAATTAAATTTAGCTTGAGAAACATTAAGTATAACGGCACAATAATTGTTGCACCGGATATCATGACACTAGCCAACATTAACACTAACAACAAGGATTTACCCCGAAATTCATATCTGGAAAAACCATAAGCAGCTAAGGTTCCAAAGAATAAGACTCCCAATATGGTAATAATCCCCATGAAAAAAGAATTAAATAAATACCTGGGAATCAGAGAACCTTCAATAAGATATTTGTAATTTTCTAAGGTAATTATTCCAGGAATAATTTTTGGTGGAAATTCCCTGGTTAAGGCTTCAGGCTTAACTGAAGTTGATAACATCCATAATAAAGGCAATAACGAGAAGAATATAAATAATAATAAGAAAGTATAAACCACTGTATTTCTAACCACTTTTTGGGAGTTGATAGTATTCATGATTGCCCTCCCTTGTCACCCAACATGCGGAAGTATACAACCGCCATGACAAGATTTATTATTAACAGAATAACCGCGACCGCCGAACTATAACCGATATTAAAATATGACATACTCTCCTTATACATATGCAGCGCTAAAGTCTCCGTCAAACGCATCGGGCCCCCACCGGTAACTACAAGAACCACATCAACCATGTTCAATGCTCTCATACTCATCAGGATAAGTAGAACAAGTATTGAAGGAGTTAGTAAAGGCAACAAAATATAGCGAAAAATTTTCCGGTAGTCTGCCCCATCCACTTTCGCCGCTTCCAATAAACTAGGATCAATTCCCTGAAGTCCGGCAAGAATAAATACTGCCACATATCCCAGACTCCGCCATGAGTCTACAATAATAATCAACAACAAAGCCCAATTGGGATTATATAAAAAGTCAGGACGGAAGGAAAAAATTTTTTCAATATAATACGATAAAAAACCAATATCCGGTGAAAGGATCCACCTCCAACTGACACCCGCTACCACAGCTGTAATTGTCCATGGAATAATTGAGATCGATCGCAAAAAAGCTGAAAATCTAATTTTTTGATTCAATGCTAAAGCAAGCAAAAAACCAGGAATCATAGTGAAAAATAAACTTCCTAAAAGATAAAGAATTGTTACTTTAACGGTCTGTAATGAAACCGGTCTAAAAAAATCAGTATAATTTTTAAACCCGATATATACATCTGGGTTAATTAGATCAATTTTATACAAACTTAAATAAATTACATAAATCATTGGGAAAAGAGTTATAAAAGCCAATATCATAAAAGCAGGACTGATAAATATGTATGGCTCTAGCTGTTTACCATATTTTTTATAAAAAATTCGAATGCAATTATTAGCCATGACAGATTCTCCTTCCGGAAGAATATCCTGTTGAAATAAGCACCTATCGCGAACAGATTGTGGTTTTAGTCGATCAAGATATCCCTATGATTGAGCGGAGGTAAAACCGTTATACCATTACCTTATAAGCTTCAGGAGGTTGTACACGCTCAATCAAGGAATGCTCTTTAAAGGTGCAGTTTATTAAGTTATTTATTTTTGTTGTGATCTTCCCGAATTGTTTCGGAAAGCAAATCGACAATCCGGTTGATCATTTTTTCTCCTTTTTCCCGGGTACCCCATTTTGGATTACCGGTGAACCCTTTTTGATTCACTTCGCAAAAACGGCGGAATTCGTAAGAGTTAGCGGTTAAAGGATGAGGATCTTCCGTTACAAATTCCGCTTTTTCCAGTTCATCTTCTCTTATGGTTTCCGGGGCCAAGTACTTTCGGAAGGAAGTTTCCACTTCACCGGCATGGCCGACTCCGGGTAAATCTTTAATATAATTATTCCATTCCTTATTGATGACATCCCAATAATTTAACACAATAGGCGAATGGTCTAATTCATTTCCAATTTGACTGGCTACCGCCCGTAGTGGTACTTCGTTGCCACCATGTCCGTTTATCAAAAAAATGCGCCGGACACTATGTCTAATTAAAGATTCACAGATATCGTAAATTAGCGGTAAAAACGTTGTCAAACTGATCGTGATGGTTCCAGGAAACTCCTTATGATGAGGCGAATATCCCGTCCAGATTGTCGGTGTCTTGTAAATTAACATCTCACTTTTTAACCTTTGAACAACCATATCGGTAACTTTCGTAACATAAAAACTATCACAGTTTACAGGCATATGAGGCCCATGTTGCTCATTTGACCCGATTGGAACAATAACAGTCACGCCTTCTTCAAACACAGCTTTTGCTTCTTTCCAAGTTAAGTCGCTTAATAACATTATTTCACGATAATTACTCATTCCTGTCTCCTCTAAAATATTATAGTATTTTTTGATGGAGAGTCCTACAAGAGGACTCTCCATAGCCATTTAATGACCGATTCTGGCATCATACTCTCTTTGAGCATTTTTAAGCAATTCGTCGATAGGGCGCAATTTAAGCACCGCTGCCTGAACTGTCCTGGCTACTGTATCTGCCCAATAATCCCACTCTATGATTTCCTCGTCAAACCGTGTAGCTACAATCGAATAATCAGACAGGAACCTCATATCCTCCGATTGGGAGAAAATCGGATCTTTGGAAACCGATATCCGCGGGGATAATCCACGTTGATATTTAGCCATGCCTATATATGCTTCTTTACTCATTAAGCTCTTTAAGAATTCCCAAGCGGCTTCCCTTTTCCCCGGATCTTTACCGGCTTTTGTGGACATAACCCATCCAAACAGTTCACCCCAACAAGCGCTCTTACCGCCTTTTTTTACCGGCGGAATCGGGGCCATTTTTACCTTATCACCCAAAGCATCTACAGCTGGGGGAAACTCTTCGGCACCGCGAAAAGTCATTGCAATTTGACCACTACGGAAGAGCCCCATATATTCCTTGTCCCATGAACTTGAGCCTTTAGGAGTAATCTTATGAAGGTTTATATTATCCGAATAAAACTGCAAAGCCTTTCGCGCAGCCGGGGTGTCAAACAGAGCTCTACCGTTCTTATCAACTGTTTCCCCACCAAATAGCCATACTAATGTTTCAAAATTTTGAAAGATGAACGGCGGATGAACCATGCTTGAAGGTAAACCAAAGCCCCATACTTCGGGGTTCCCGTCTTTATCCCGGTCAATAGTAAGTTTTTTAGCGGTCTCCACCAGTTCATCCAGGGTTTCGGGAACTTTAGTGATACCAGCCTCATTGAACAGAGCTTGGTTATAATACAATACATGGGGTAAAGTATAAGCTGGTACAAAATAAATCTTATTATTGACTTTCATATTTCTTTCAAAAAGATCTTTATTAAAATCTTTCCAATCAAACTTAAATCCGTCCAGCGGGTAAAGGTAGCCGGATTTGGCCAATTTATATTGGGTCCCGTTGTTGGCCATAATAATATCAGGTGGATCGCCGGCTCTTGATCTATTAATAAAAGTACTGGTAATTGAATCGTAAGCTACCGGTTCTACTTCCACTTTTATTTCCGGATGGTCTTTTCGAAAATTTTGGACGATATCGAAAAACCATAAACGACGAGGAACTACATCTTCTCGCTTCCCGGTCTTCAAGGGATCTACGATTCTCCAATGTTCGGGAACACAGACCTTTAAGACAACCTGTTTTGTAGCAGCCTGAATTTGGAAAAAGCAACTTAGAACCAGACCAACCATTAAAACTAGAATCAATCCTCTTCGCATCATTACCCCTCCTTGAAATTGTTTAATTTACTTAGCCGGAATGTACGCAACGGCTTCGATCTCAATTAAAGCATCACATGCAAGTTCTACTTTAACGCAAGAACGAGCGGGTTGATTTTTCGAAAAATATTTTCGATAAGCTTCATTCATTTTAGAAAATAAGCTAATATCCGTTAAAAATACAGTTGTCTTTACAACGTCATCTAACGTTCCTCCGCTCGCTTTGACCAATTCTTCAATCTTTCGGATTACAGCAATAGTTTGATCTTGGATGTTGTTTCCGACTATCGCTCCTTTAGGATCCGTAGGAACTTGTCCTGAGACGAAGACGAAATCGCCTGCACGAACAGCCGGTGATAAAGGAACGTCCGGGTTAGCCATTCCAATAATTTTTTTCAAAATAACCCCTCCTTTTTTGATTAAAACTTTATACCTCGTTCTTGTTGTAGGTCTTGTTGCAAAATTTTAAAGAACTATCTAAAAAAATGTTATTACAATTTAACAACATTTCATAGTGAAGTAATTCCTATTTTTTGTCACTATTTTAAGACAAAAAAATAATGACTTCTGTCACTATCATTTATTAATATATGACAATTTATAAATAATGGATCGAATGAGAACTAATGAAGGAATGGCTGATCACGATATTCGAAATGTGAAGGCAAATATATTTTCCCTGCTGCGGGCTAAACCCAAACTGTTGGTTTGACATCAAACCTGTTAAAGCCGACTATTATCGTCAAAACAAATCATAAAAAGGAATATCATTTTAATCTAGTAATCCCGTGTATGGAGTTTATCTTAAAATTTTCATTCCTGGGGTTTTAGCCTGCAGATAGGCCAAAATTGATAACAAACAATATCCTGGATAAAACCTTTGTTAAAAATAGAACCATAATTTAAAATCATATGTAAATATTGTATTTTGCCCATTTTATTACAACAGGAGAAACATAATTTATAAAGAATTATTTTTTTAATACATATATTGGTGAGTCAAATGTTTACTAATTTCAAAGATAAGATATTTATACTTTCCCTTTGTATTATTTTTCACTTAGGTGTACTTTATGGCTATTGGGCCGATACAACATATAATTCTCATCCCAGGTATTGGGCCAGGCAGTTTAATATTGCGATATTTCTTTTGCTTTTTTTCTCAATAACTTTACCATTTATCAAATCTTGGAAAAACCGCGGTAAAATTTTGACGATAAAAATTGTTATTATTTTCGCCTTAGCTATACCGTTTGCTGGTAATCCCGGGATCTATAGCTTAATTTATGCTCTGCTGATTTTTGAAGGGTTTGTTTTTCTCCCCTTAGGTTTTGCCTTACTACTTAGCGCTTCGTGTTTATCGTATTCTACATGGATATCCCTCTCTCTCCCAACTTTATGGTTGAATTCGATTCCACAGAAGTTAGACTTAAGTTCGTTAATTACTAGTTTGACGGAGTGTTTTTTTAGTGGGATTATAGGTTATTTATTATCAAAAAATCAAAAGCTTCGCCATAAAGAATGGGAAATTTCGAATCAATTGCAAATTTCCAACATTAATTTGGCAAATGCCATCATAAATCTGCAGAACCTCGCTACAAC
>JBLNDC010000319.1:0-5400 GCA_050261255.1 Bacteroidota bacterium | reverse complement strand
CATTATCTGCAGATTTGATTGATTACCGGTCTGATTCATGATATATTCCTCTAAACCATTAGCTATTTTAAATTGATTTCGGGCAAGGTCTTTTGGTGGCGTAAAAACCGAATTATTAATTATTTGTAAATCAAATCAAACAAGCGGTTAGCCATTTCTGAATCTAATTCTTTTAAGATTTTATATTCTTGTAAAGCTGAGTTTCGATCATCTAAACTTAAATAAACGATACCAATACTAAAGTGAGCTTGAGGATCTTCCGGATTGATTCGGATCGCTTGTTTAAGAGCTTCAAGGGCTTCTTGATCCAGATTGAGATGGCCATAAGCAATACCCAAGTTTAAATGGGCCTCGGCATCGTCAGGACTGATTTTGATAGCCTCTTTAAAGGCGTTTACCGCCTCATGATGCCGGTCCACTTTACCGAGAGCAACTCCTAGATTAAAAAAAGCCTCAAAAAAATCAGGTTTTAATTCGGCAGCCCGGCTGTAAGCCACAATTGATTCTTGAAATTGTTTTAATTCGTCAAAAGCAATTCCCAAATTATAATATGCTTCGACAAAATCTGGTTTTAAATGGATCGCTTTTTTAAAGGCATCCACTGCCTTTTGATGTTCGCCTAATTCATCGTGACAGTAACCGATGTTAAAATAAGCTTCGGCAAATTTAGGTTCCTCCAGGATCGCTTTTTCAAAATCGGAGATTGCTTTCGCATATTTTTTGGTTAACATCAACGATACTCCGGAGGTATAATATTGTTTTGCCGGAGGAAGAGTTTGCTTAGCTTGAAAGTCGCCCCATTCAGATAAATTCTGGGGCGAGCCCGAACCCAGATCTAAAATTCGACTACCAGGTATCGCGAAATTCAGGTTTTGACCTTCTACCATTTGAAAAGTAGCGACTCCGATTACTTCTCCTTTGAGGTTAATCACCGGACTACCGCTAGAACCCGGAGAAATCGGCGCTGAAATTTGAATTATTTTGCCAAAAATCGGTATTTTTCTTACTGCCGACACAATTCCATCGGAAACAGTTTGTTCAAGCCCTAACGGACTACCGATGACTACTACCCTTTCTCCTACTTCAGGAAATGAAGCGCTAACTTCCAAAAAACGGACCCGATTTTCAGGAATGATTACCTCAATTTTTATGATATCGCTATCCTTGTCTTCGGTGATTATTTTGGCTATCGGATAAATCGTACCATCCATGGTTTTAATCTCGGCGCGGACTGCTCCTTCCAATACATGTCGACTGGTAATTGCCTCTCCATTCTTGTTGATAAAGAAGCCGCTTCCCTGGCCTAATAATTTACCATCCTGATCATAAGTCAGGACTACGATAATTGAAGGTTCGATTTTCTTGATAATTTCCGGCAAACTATCTTGGGCTAGCGTCGCAAAAGCAAAAGTAACAAAAGTAATAACTGATAAACTTAACTTTATTAATTGTTTTAATGTCACTTTCTCACCCCTTGCAATTACCAAAGCCACCTGTAATAAAATCTCCAAATAATTTATAATTCGCCTACTGCCATGCATTTCCTGCAATAATTTAAAATAAAAATCATAACCAAAATAATAAAATGAAGGAATTGGATAATTACCTTAATAAACCCTTTGGCTACAATATATAGTGACTAGCCCGGATGTATCTCTCAATGTATTGTGAGCCAAAGCTTAAATCATGAATTATGCAATTCCTTAATTTAAATGGAAAGAATGAGCAGTAAACCCATATTCTAAAAGAGGTGAAAAAGTAAGATTAAGTTAGAAGGGAGTTTTTAAAATGATGTTGAGAAATTTAGGGTAATAAGTTTTTTTAGCGATGAACTCAAATTAGCTTTAAATTAAAAGGTTACATAACTGTTGCTTCCTGGAATAAAACTCGGTTAATTTCCTGACACAATTCTTCAATTTTATAAGGTTTGGTAACCATTCCGTTAAATCCATAACGTTTACAATCGGACATAACGGGATCATTTGAATAACCGCTTGAGACTATAGCCTTTACGGCAGGATCAAATTCACGTATGAACGATATTGCTTCGCGACCGCCCATTCCGCCAGGTATTGTAAGATCCATAATAATAACATCAAAAGGATCATTGGCTTGTTTCGCTTGTTTAAATAACTCCAACGCCTCAACGCCATTTTGGGCTGTTTCGACCCGGTAATCCATATGAATAAGCATTTCGCCGACAAGTTCAATAATATGAGCTTCATCGTCCATCAATAACAATTTTTTACCCTTTTGTTCGGATGTTTGAATTACTTCTTGAACTCGATTGTTGTTTCTTACAGCGGGGAGATAAATTGTAAAGCAAGTTCCGGAACCAATTTTTGATTGGACATTGATTAGCCCATTATGCCTTTTAATGATTGAATAAGCAACAGCCAATCCCAACCCGTTTTCTTTTTGGCCCAACAGATAGTATGGATCGAAAATTTTCATTAATTTTTCATTACTGATTCCCGGCCCGTTATCTTTAAAAGTTATTTGAATATAGTCGCCCAGTGGCAAAGGTAAAATATCCTGATTAGTGATGGAGATATTTTGAGCGGATACTTCAATCATTCCGTTGTTAGGAATCGTTTGAACGGCATTATTGGTTAGATTATTAAAAACTTGACTGATTTGGCCGGAGTCAATTTCCACAGCCCATAATTGATCCTGAATTGAAAAAATGCAATTTAGGTTAGTTCCTTTAATGCCTATTTCAACGGTCTCCATTAATAATTCTGCTAGAAAAGTTGGTTTTTTAATCGGAGCGCCTCCCTTGGCGAAAGTCAACAATTGTTTAGTTAAAGAAGAGGCCCGTTTGACTGCGTCTTCCATGCCGTTCAAATATTTTTCGGTATCTCCTCCTTTTTTTTGAATAATCTTAACAAGCTGAATATTTGCCAAAACTACCGCTAAGATATTGTTAAAATCATGTGCTATACCACCGGCAAGGTTCCCTATAAACTCCAACCTTTGAGTTCGTTCAATCTCCTCTTCCATACGCCATTTTTCTGTTATATCCCGAAAAACTATTACTACTCCAGTTATTTCTCCATTTTGATCATGGATTGAAGCTCCGTTATCGGTAATTACTCTTTGCCGGCCGTCTTTGGTAAATAAAAAGGTATGTTCCCAAAAATCAAAACACTTTGAATTATTGTTTTCTTCTTGATTTGAAGTACGATAAACCGTGCTTAATTTTTC
This sequence comes from Bacteroidota bacterium, assembly GCA_050261255.1. Lineage (GTDB taxonomy): Bacteria > Bacillota > UBA4882 > UBA8346 > UBA8346 > JAAYHS01. Next base: position 2,193 of record JBLNDC010000319.1, on the reverse strand, counting down.
GCCAATCGCTTCTTTCAACAACCATCCGGTTATTTTTTCCGCAGCATTGTTCATGAAAATAATTCTGCCGTTAATGTCGGTGGCAATTATTCCATCGGTTATCGAATGTAAGGCGACTTCTAAATTCTCTTTATCATTAAAAATGTGTTTTTCCAATTTGGCGGTTGGCGGCACCCGCTGACTAAGCTCGCTGAAGATTAAGATAATCTTGCCTTCGGAACCAGGATTTAATCGTATTTCGAAGAAACGGGAAATTAAAGGAATGGTAAAACGTTGAATCGTTTGAGTTTGAACCGCTTTTTGGAGATAGTAATTAAAAAGGTCAGCCCCGGCAGGGATTACTCGACAAAAATTTACTCCGGGAACAGCATCGGTAGATAATACAAAGATATTTCCCAAGGGAGCTATCTTTTTAACTATAGTTCCATGGTCATCAATTTCTAAGATTAAATCAGGAATCAATTTCATATCATTATTTTCTTGATAAGCTTCTGTAAAACAAGAGTTTTGAATAAAATGAGACCCCATTTCTAGCTGGACCTCCCAAAAACGAGATATAAAGTGGAATAATATAATTATTGCCTAAAAACCCTGTTTTTACCTATAAAAATGCAAAAAAAATTATGATTATAGCTGAAATTGAGTTATTCAAATTTAATTTTCTTCAAAATTCCATTCGATTTTTGACAACCTATTAGATTCGAAATAAAAGCGCAGTTTAGCAAATCCATTTGAATCATAAAACTCATAAAAATCTTTTTCCTTGACTGAGGGTGGACCAAGAATCCCAACGACATACTCCTCAGTAATACCAATATTTAATCCGTATTTTACTTTATATTTTTCATTTTCGATCAGGATTCTCAGCACCAATTCCTTCTCATCGGAAGTTACATGGTAGATCCGAGCTTCTAAACCATCATAAATTAAATCATATAATTTATCGCTGACATCAAGTCTATGACGGCTAGTAATAGGCTTTTCAACAATTTTTAGCGGTTCGCCTAAATTTTTAATAATGTCGCTTTTAGTTTCACCGAACTGGAAATCTAGACCCTCATAAATAATCTCGTCGATCCGTTGTTGATGATTGCTGATTTCAGAAACGATAAAATCTGAAGTCTCGGTCTTTTTTTCAGTAACGGATAAATTTTCGTTTAATGTTAATTTGTTTTTATGTGGTTTAAAGTTTAATTCTTTTAACAATTTAATCTTAGCTGTAGTCTCGTTGTCGCGCGGCGTTTGATTAAAATAGAAGACAACAAAAGACACGCAAATACCTAAAGCGATTAAAACAAATAAATATTTATTAACTCTCATCAAATCAGCCTCTTTTCAAACCCCTATAAGCTGATAAATAGCATAATATCAACAATTTTTATTTTAAATTATATCGTATATTTTGCAAAAATAATAGTTTGAAAATTAGCTGTTATCCCAAATTAAATTATTCAATGATGCTCTAAAATTTCCTGCAAGGCGATTTTCACGATTTTGATTCTCAGTGAAAATTTCATTAAAGACAGAAGTTTATCTTCAACGAAATAGAATTTTTTAAATATTAGCCTTACGAATCCGGTTGACTAGTTCAGTAGTTGAAATTCCAGCAACTAAGGGAATAAATTTTACTTCGATATTATACCGGACTATCGTTTCCTTTTCCGGCAGATTTTCCAGAGTATAATCTCCTCCTTTGACATAGATATCTGGTTTAATCGTTTCCAACAAATGAGAGACGTTGATCTCGTCAAAGATTATTACATAATCGATGGGTTTTAAAGCTGAAATAAGTTCGGCGCGGTCTTGTTCCGAAATGAGCGGCCGGGTTTCGCCTTTGATGGCTTTTACGGAACGATCGCTATTGATACCGACAATCAATAAATCACCCATTCTTTTTGCTTCTATAAAAGTTCGTAAATGTCCCACATGGATTAAGTCAAAACAACCGTTGGTGAAGACAATTTTTTTATTGGCAGCGCGCCATTTTTGAATTTCACCTTTCAAAGCGGATTCATTAATAATCAAGTTTAGTCTCCTTTTATTTACCTGGTTAGTTATTTGGTATTTACTGTTGAAAGCACCAGTTCCAAATTAATAGCCGCTACGGATTCGAAAATGAAATCCACGCCTCCAACTCTTTTTTCGGGGCCGATCCCGATCACAGTCATCTTAGCGGCTTTGGCCGCTTGGATT
>JBLNDC010000318.1:0-3863 GCA_050261255.1 Bacteroidota bacterium | reverse complement strand
AATCTCCGCACCAAAAGCAGCCATGAGCATCCTCCGTTCAATGCTCATCGTCTCCGGCATTACAATAATTAGACGGTAACCACGAGTTGCGGCTATCATCGCCAAACCTATCCCGGTATTGCCGCTGGTAGGCTCAACAATCGTTCCGCCCTCTTGAAGCAAGCCCCGTTCTTCCGCATCCTTAATCATGCCCCAGGCAATCCGGTCTTTAACACTTCCTCCCGGATTAAAATATTCAAGTTTTACATAAACCTCCGCCAAACCTGGCTCAGTAATCCGGTTTAAGCGAACCACAGGGGTTTCCCCAATTAAATCGATGATGGAACCAGCGATCCTCATTTTAATTACCCCATTTCCAATAGATTTAGTATGAATTAATTTTAAGTGCTTTTATATTTCCTGTCAATTCATTTTTCTTATACTGAATAGTTTTCTTATTATGGCTATACGTCATTCATATGTACCTTTAGCCTGAACACGCTTCTCTATTTCAAGAACGAGGGCTTCCACTTGATGCGGCAATGGTGCTTTAGCCACCCCAACAATTTGCACATTCTCTCTTTGGATCGGAAGTAAGAGTTTATCTGCCGGGCTAGTCGAAATGGCCGCTGCCATTGGAGCCGTGACTTCACCTAATAAACCGTTTACCATCATGATCGCAATCGATCCAGCAACCAAATCCACTCTGCCTGCATTATAACAGATCGCTGATTCTCCGGATGCCCCTTCATTCGCGCCGGCTCTAAGCATAGCTCCGGTAGCCAAGGCATTGGTGCCCAGTGCCAGAATTTCCAGATTGGGAATGCGCTTACGCAGTTGTTCTACGATATGCTTACCAATACCGCCACCTTGTCCATCTATGACCGCTATGCGCATCTCACCACTCCTTTCATCACTTTTCAGTTTAACGTATTCTTGTAAAGAATTCCAGTAAGATAGGACAAATTCTTCAAAACTCGATCATTTTAGAGGAGTCAATAAAAGTGCAAGAGTATAAATAATTTAATATTCTGAATTTGTAAAAAGGGGTAGTCAAACTTTGAGAAATAGGTTACAATCTAATTGTGAAAAGCACCAACTTTCACAACTAGTGTTCGAATACACTGGTTACCTTCTCATCTCACTCCTCCTCAATCTAACCCCTCTGCTCTATGCCCGCCTTTGAGGTGGGCTGCTTTTTTCTCTTTATAAGGAAAATTTATTAACTTAGTAACCGGCAAATAAAAGCTAAAAACCGCTTTATTTGGATGGCCCTTTCTTATTATGAAAATTTTTATGATCATAATTAGATGTAACATGCACAAGCTATAATTGCACTTGGAATTCTTCCTTCATTCCGGAAATAGCAGAGGAGGATGGTTATATGAGCCGAAATAAACCGGAAGTTCCTGAATCCGAAGCCCAATTGGACAAATTAAAATGGGAAGTGGCCCAAGAGCTTAATCTCAATGATGATATTGAAGAGCGCGGGTATGCCAATATGACTACTCGTGAAGTTGGGCAAATCGGGGGCAATATGGTAAAGAAAATGGTTGAGTATGCCGAGGAACAAATGGCTCACGGTGAAGATATCAGGGATTAAATCAATTATAGTAAGAAGGAGTTATTTAACAAAATTCCTGCCAGTTAGGCGGGAATTTTGTTTGTTCATATGCGTTTGCATTTTCCGTCAACTACTTAGCTTTTCATAGCAATATACCTTACGAGGAAGGATTAAAATCCTGGTTTTCGAAATAATTAACAAAAGTTCTAAATCAAGCAGACGAGGAGTGGCGGACATGAGGAAATATATTGTCATAGCCTTAATTATCATTTTAATGTTAAATTTCGCGGCTTTTTGGCTCTCTATTTGGCCTTATGACAATCCGGTTGGGATCTCCGGGCAAAATCAGATAACTGATTATAACGCTGTAAGAATGAATTTCAAACTATATCTGATCATATCGAGCCTTTCCTTCATATCGGCAATCATAATCTACAAAGCTGCCAAAAAGGTAAAAAAAGGGGAAGCTTAAGCAAAGCTTCCTTCCAATGGACCGGCAAAATCGACATTAGGACTACCTCGAATATTTGGCTCTCTCCCCGCCAATTAGTTTTGGTCGTGTTCGGACCAAAGTTAAATGGGCCTCTCCAATCGATTTAATGTTTAGTCTGACCGGCACAGCAACCCGCTTTAAGTGCATGCCGATAAAGGTATCCCCGATATCCATTCCGGCATGGGCACTTATTGTTTCCACAACCACCGGATGACTAAATCTTTCCATAGCTAGCGTAGCTAAAGATCCGCCCGCTTTCGGATGGGGTACAACGGAGACAACTTCCAACCCGTATTTGTCGGCACATTTTTCTTCGACAACCAGGGCTCTGTTTAAATGTTCACAGCATTGAACAGCTAAAAAAAGATCCTTTCCCTTAATTATGGGCAATAGACCGTTCATCAGGGCATTGGCAACCTCCATATTCGATGCCGAACCTATTTTTTGCCCGATTACTTCGCTTGTACTGCACCCGACAACTACAATGTTTTCCGGTTTAAGGTCGGCTGCTGACAACAAGCCTTTAAGCACTTCCCCTGCTTGCAGAGTGAGTTGAGTAAAGCTCTCCATAATAATCTCCGTCTCCTTTTCTACCCGCCAGGGCTTAAGACCGGTTCCCAAATCATCAATTCGGACAGTTTGCTAGAGATCAAGTTGGGGAGGCAGCTCTTTCCAACCTTTGGTTTTAATTGCTTCATAAACGATACCCATAATAAGCCAGATAGTTCCGACCGTTAACGCCATCCGATCCATACTGGTGAAAACCCAGAAAACAACGAGGAACCCTGCCAGCGGAGCAAGAAAATACCTTGGAAAATACCGAGATGTAGGTTTCCAATTCGGGGTTTCCCCTAGGCTTTCCGGCGCATTTCCCTTTTTCTTTACATAGTACAGCCAAATCACACCCAAGTTCAAAGCCGCGAAACCGCCCAGAGCTCCATAGTTAATTAAATTGGTAATTTTATCAACTGTGGTCGCAATACCCATAATGTATTCTAAAGCTACGATGATTATAATGTTCCAGTGCGGGGTTTGCCAGCGTTTGTTAATCCGGGCAAAAATAGCTTTTGGCAGCATATTGTCGCGGCCCATTCCAAAAAGTAGTCTAGCTCCGGCTGCGGTTGCCACCACGTTAAACACACCCATTGCCAAAACATACCCTGCTGTATAGAATATTGAAAACGAAGTGCCGCCCGCCATTTTGGAAACCTGGAACAGGGCTGTTTCCGCCCAGCCGGGCTGGTTAATTAAATCCTGCCAATTAGGAATTACCAGCATTCCAAGATAACCGGTCATAACCATGGTAAACATGCCGATAATAACTGAGTAATAAATGGCGCGGGGCACATCTCTTTTGGGATTCTCCGTTTCCTCTGCAAGGGTCGTAATGGCATCAAAACCGAGATAACTGAGTACAGCTACAGATGTGGCTGTCGCCAAGGCACCTATGCTGCTGAATTGGAAGGGAATATTGCTGAACAATGTCCCTGTTCCTATTCCGTTGATTTGAACAGCGTAGCCCCAAATAACGAAACCTGTAAAAACTACAAACTCACCGATTGCCACCATCCATAAGCCAAGCTTTGCCATTAGTTCTACTCCAAAAAGATTTAATATTCCCATACTTACAGCAAAAACAAGCAGCCAGACTGCGTAAGGAATGCTGGGGAAAAATTGTCTTATATAAATAGAGGCGCTCATAGAAGTAACCGTAGGAATCAGAATATAATCTAAAATCAGGACCCACCCGGCTAGAAATCCGATATGTGGATTCCATCCCCGCGAAACATAATTATAGATTGATCCTGCTAAAGGATAATTTTTTAC
>JBLNDC010000317.1:0-6002 GCA_050261255.1 Bacteroidota bacterium | reverse complement strand
AACTTTTGTCGTCGAAAGATTTAAGAATGAAAAAATTGCCGGACACATTACTTTGACTAAAGGAGAACGTTCCGATTTAGCCGAATTAGGGGCTAAATTATTAGGCTGACCATGAGTATCGCTACTAATTTAAAAGGGATTCAACAACGAATCAATCAAAGCGCTTTGAAGGCAAACCGCGATCCTAAGTCTATAAGGCTAATTGCGGTAACCAAATATGTGAGTGTCGCGGAGATGAATGAAGCGATCGGGGCGGGAGTTACTGAAGTCGGTGAAAACCGGGTCCAGGACGGAATCGCTAAATTCCCGTTGCTTCTCGGCAACGTCACCAAGCATATGATCGGTACCCTCCAAACTAATAAAGTAAAGCCCGCTTTGGAATATTTTGATCTAATTCATTCGGTTGATCGGATTGGCCTGGTGGATGAGTTGGCGAAACAATCGGCTAAAATGCGAAAAAGGGCCGAGGTCTTAATTCAGTTGAATTTAACCGGGGAAGAAACTAAACACGGTATTTCAGCGGGAGAACTACCTGGGTTAATCAAAAGAATCGGTGCTTCCGAATATCTGATACCGGCAGGTTTGATGACCATGGGTCCCCTGACCGATGATCCGGAAACGGTAAGACCTATTTTTCGACGGATGCGCGTTATTTTCGAAGAAACTGCCCGCGACCTGAGGTTGGGAACAAGTTGGCGCTATTTGTCGATGGGAATGAGCCAGGATTATCAGGTGGCGGTAGAGGAAGGAGCAAACTTGCTCCGGATTGGAACCGCTATCTTTAAGCCGGAATGAGGTGAGTCAGGTTGCCGAAATATGAAAGCGAAGGGTCTAATCGAGGCATGTTTGAAAAATTTTTGAATCTTTTTGGCTTTGAAGCCGAAGAAATTATTGAAGAAGAGGAAGCCGCTGCACAGGAGGCTTATTATAGTCCTGGACCTCGGGAACGCGGAAAATTGGTAAAGTTGAACCATAATACCAAACCGGTAAAGATGTTAATCATTGAACCGGAAAGCTTTGAAGAGGTCCAAGCCATTGTTGACCATCTTAAAAATAGACGAGTAGTAATCATCAATCTTGAAGAGACTGAAAAGGGAGTCGCTCGACGGATCGCCGATTTTGTCGGCGGGGCCATTTATGCTCTTGACGGAAGCATGCAGCGGATCAATGGTTCGATCTTTTTATTCACTCCGGCCCATATTGAAGTAGCGATGCCTTTACATACGGATTTCAGAGAGAGAGATAAAGAACGGGAGATTTCTTCTCAAAGTTCGTCGGCTTTTTTCCGAAGTGAGCGGGAAAGGTAGGAGACTGCGGTTTGAATAGATTGGGTATGGTAGGAGGCGGGGCCATGGGTTCGGCCTTGCTGAATGGGATTATTCAAGCCGGTTTATTTAAACCGGATACCGTTTTTTTGGCGGAAACGGATCAATCAAAGCGGGAGGCCCTTCAAAAACGGTTAGGTCTTAAACTTTGCGGTTCTTTGGGTGAACTGGCCCGTGAATGCCAATTAATCGTGTTAGCCGTTAAACCCCAAGTTTTACCGGCTGTCCTTCGGGAACTCGGACCAGCGGTCACTCCCGGCCATCTTTTAATTTCGATTGCCGCCGGTATAAGTCTGGCGACTCTTAAAAAGCAGGTGCCTCAAGGGAGATTCGTGAGAGTGATGCCGAATACGCCGGCTCGAATCCGGCGCGGGGTAGCCGCTTATGCTATCGGGGAAAATATAACACCTGCCGAAGCGGAACAGGTGGAAGCGATCTTTAGTTGCGTGGGACAAGCCATTTCAGTTTCCGAGCATTTGATGGATGCCGTAACTGCCTTAAGCGGCAGTGGACCGGCTTATGTATATTATCTGATCGAAGCGTTGATCGATTCCGGTGTTTTATTGGGGTTGGGAAGAGATCAGGCTCAAACTTTGGCGATTGAAACATTTATCGGGGCGGCGGAGATGTTAAAACAAACCGGGGAACACCCAGCCAGACTCCGTAATGATGTAACTTCACCCGGAGGCACTACTGCGGCGGCATTGTTTGAACTTGAGAAAGCGGGAGTCTCCGGTATACTGATGACGGCGGTCCAGGCGGCGGCCAGACGTTCCGCCGAATTAAACCGTAATAGCGAGTGATTTGATGGATAATTTGCAAAACTCGGACCAGGAAAGGAAAATATTAATAGCTCAAGTTAACGACTTAGCCGAAAAAGCTCTCCGGGACCAGGAACCCCAGTGGACCGATTTTTTGGAGCCGCCTGATCGCGAGCAAGTTCAAGCGGTGTTAGGTTGGAATCAGCGAGTGAGATTCAATTCCTTCGGAGGTTATGCCAAAGCCGAACGGAGAAGAATGGTGATATATCCCGATTATTATATTGTGGAAACCATTCAACCGGCTCTTTCTTTTTTGGAAATTAATGTTAAAAGTCCGGAACCGCTGAGCCACCGTGATTATTTGGGGGCGATCCTCGGCCTGGGATTAAAACGTGAAAAACTAGGCGATCTGTTGGTTGCCCCGGACCGTTGCCAGTTGGTTATAGTACCGGAATTAGTTGATTTTTTAAGGGCTCATTTGCAGAAAGTTGGAAATCATCAGGCGGAACTAGCAGAGATCGACCCCGAACAATTAAACCCTCCCGAACAACGGGAAAAGGTGATCCGGAGCACTGTGGCTTCACTTAGGCTAGACGCCATCGCCGGTTTGGGTTTTGGGGAATCCCGCACTAAGATGGTAAAAGAGATCCGCTCCGAGCGGGTAAAGGTCAATTGGAAGGTTGTAAAAAACCCTGATGCGTCTTTGGAACCCGGAGCGGTGATCTCCATCCGCGGTCGCGGCCGGGTGATTTTTAAGGAAATAACCGGCACTTCCAAAAAAGGCCGGATAGGGGTTGTATTGGTGAGAATGTTATAAAAGCATAGAATTCAGAATTCAGGAAGATAGAATCAAGAATCAAAAGCCTTTACAAGTAAAATTTAATGTCTGCTATTATTTATTTGAAGATTTATTCTAATCTTCTGACTTCTATATTCTTATATTAAGCAAGGAGTGTGATTACCATGTTCACCCCGGTTGATTTGGAAAACATTTTTTTCCGCCGCGGCGTTCGGGGTTATCGAGTCAGTGAAGTTCAAGAGTTTATGGGCCGATTGACTCAGGATTATGAATTTCTATATCGGGAAAATATCGATTTAAAAGAACAAATCGAAAACTTAAACAATAAGCTCAGCCAATATTTGCTCGTTGAAGAAACATTACGCAATACAATGCTGCTGGCCCAAGAGACTGCCGAAGAAGTAAAAACGGCCGCAAAAAAAGAGGCGGAGTTGATCCTGGAAGAAGCTAAGCAACAAGCAGAAGAAATTCGTCATAAAATTAAAGTGGATACCGAAAACGAACTTAAGAACCTGGCCATTTTGAAAAATCAGGCCGAGTTTTTCAGATGCCAGTTTAAAAGTTTTTTAAACGGTTTATTGGAAGTCGCCGACAAACAATTGGATCTGAATATTATTTGGGAGCAAGTTGAAAAGCGGAACCCCGATGCGGCCAGGATTTTGAAAGAAAGTGAATCGGGAGTTGAGTCGGGAGCTAGGAGTGGCGATTGATACCTCCATATAATTAGACTAAAATACCCATAATTAGAGATGGGTATTTTTTATATTAAGGAATTGCATAATTCTTGATTTAAGCTTTGACTCACAATATATTGATAGATACATTTGGGCTAGTCACTATATATTGTGGCCAAAGGGTTTGTTAAGGTAATATGCAATTCCCTCGGATCGTATAATTATTTTCGTAAGAGAGATAATTAGGGAAATAATCTGCTACAGGTAGATTTATTAATATCGGGTAAATAATTTATTATTTTAAACGATAATAGTAAGGAGGCGCACTTGAATTAAATTATTTTTACCCGGTAGATAAGGGGGGAATGACTATAGTAATGAGAAAGATTGTTTTCACATTGTTGTTTCTAGTCATAACTTTTACATATTCGGCAGTAACGTATGGCTCGACCACATTTTCTTATGATAATACTATCAGAAGAGATAATGCCACTTATCAGTCCGGAGAATTTTATGGTAAAGCAAGAAATGTTGATGGGATAAATTTTTCATATATTAAAAGGATTAAAATAGATATTGATTATCAGTGGGGGAAATATCGAAATAGCAACACCTGGTTGGATATGGAATTGAGTAATATTCAAGTTGGCTTACGGGTTGTAAATCATCCTAAACAATTAATTTATTTCACAGCGGGAGGATTGAAATATACGGAACACGTCGAAAACATTGAAAAATTATCACCCCACGAGGCGGAAGGAAGTTTGATCGGAATTGATTATGTTGGTATATTAACAGATAAATTGCAGATTGAATTGAACTTTCAAAAGTCATTAAAAACGTCATCACAGTTTTGTCTTTTTGATGACTTTTCATTTTCAAAGAATATTTTCGAATCTTCAGCGGAATTGGATATCTATAAAATCAAGCTCCGCTACCTCCTCACCGATAATTTTGGGTTGACTATAAACTTTCGTTGGATGGACCTTAATATCAAGGCACCATTGGGTAATGACGTAGAAATATCCAATTGTTCGTTGGGTTTTGTTTATAGATTTTAAAAAGATTGCTTGGTAATTTTTACCTATTTACTCAATGATTTCTTTTATAGTTCCATATTGTTGTTTAAAATAAAATTAAGTGTTATAATATAACTATAATGGCAACATTATACGATAACGGCAAACCCGATGAAAGTCGGGGGCGCAAAGCTACGGGTCTAAAACCAGGTGTAATTACGCCGGTTATGATCGCCGGGTTACCGAAGGTGTTGTTTTTTTATTTATACAATTCATTTGCGAAAGACTTTAAAGTAATCCCATGATTTTAATAGAGAATATCTGGGAGGGGTCTTTGAAATGGGTATAATTAAAATGAGATTATTATGTTTAATGTTTGTAATAATTATTTTACTCCAAGCTATCAGCGTTATTGCGGCGCCGAATGACCTTTCTTTTAGGACGGCGGTATTTTATTCGGTAGGTTCAAGACCTTTTAACATTCAAACCGGAGATTTTAACGGGGACGATTTATTGGATCTTGTAGTGTCGAATTATGATAGTAATAGTATTTCAGTACTGATTGGAAAAGGTAACGGAGAATTTTATTCACAAGTAAATTATATGGTTGGTACTCGTCCGGGAATAATATCACTTGGTGATTATAACCTCGATGGTAAACTTGATATTGCTGTTGCTAATTATGGGAGCGATAATTGTTCAGTATTATTAGGAAAAGGTGATGGGACCTTTAATTACCATGTAACCTTAGGCGTTGGCGTAAGACCGACAGGTATTGCAACGGGAGATTATGATAGTGATGGCATTCCGGATTTGGCGGTAACTAATTACGGCAGCAATTCCACTTCGATATTGATTGGAAAAGGGGATGGTTCCTTTAAATCCCAAGTAACTTATTCCTCGGGTATTAATTCTGTCTGCATGATAACTGGAGATTTAAACCGGGACGGTAAACTTGATCTAATTGTAGCTAATACTAATAATGGTCAGGGTAATATTTCAGTATTAATTGGGAAAGGTGACGGGACATTCAATGCGCCAATCTACCACTCTGTAGGTGGAAATCCAAGAATATTTTCGGGTGATTATAATAACGATGGTATACCTGATCTTGGGGTAGTAAATATAGTAGATGATAATGTAATCGTATTATTAGGAAAAGGCGATGGAACTTTTGACACTAAAGCTACCTATCAGGTGGGAGCGACACCTATGCACATATCGAATGGAGATTTTGATGGTGACGGTTATCTCGATCTGGTAGTACCCAATAGAGATAGTGGCTATATTTCGATCATGACGGGCAGGGGAGATGGCGCCTTTCATCCACAGGTTATCTTTTCCGCCGGTAGTCAGCCTAATAATGTAGCTGTTGGTGATTTTAACAGAGACGGGAAACAAGATATTGCAGTAACAGATTTTGG